>JAEZSC010000094.1 GCA_023422005.1 Bacillota bacterium
GGCCCGGCACCCGCAGCAGCATTTCATAGTCGGCGGTGTTGGCTTCCACAGGGAACAGGTGCAGGTTGCGCAGCGCCCACGCGGTCTTGGGGTCGATGTCCTGGGCCAGCAGCGGCGCATCCTCCGGTGCCAGCTCCTCCGGCGCGAAGCCGTACAGCTGCATCAGCCGATCGGCCTGATACAGCCGCGCCATGCGCCAGTGGGGCGTAATCGTGGGCGGCAGATCGTAGCCTTTGGCCTCCTGAGTGTAGTGGAACGCCGTGTAGTATACCCGGGACAAACGGTAGCGGTCATAAAGCGCCCGGGAAAGCGTGAGGATCGTGTGGTCGTCCTCACCGGCGGCGCCGGCCATCAGCTGCGTGGTCTGGCTGGTGGCGAAGCGCCCCCTCCCGCCTTTGGTCCCGGCGATCAGGTCGCTGATCTGGCGCATGGGCGTCAGTATGTTGTTGCGGTTCTTCTGCTTGGCCACCATGCGGTAGCCTTCACTGCGGGCCACCTCGATGTTCACGCTCAAACGGTCCGCCCAGCGGCCGGCCTCGGCGATGAGCAGCGGGTCCGCCCCGGGCATGATTTTGGCGTGCACATAGCCGCCGAATCCATGGTCCCGGCGGATGATTTTCAGCGTTTCGATGATGAGCTCTTCGGTATAGTCGGCATTGCGGTAGATGGCGGACGTCAAAAAAATGCCCCGGCGCTGCCCCTCGGCCTCACGCACAGCACAGCGGGCCAGCTCCCGGGGTTGCAGTGCGTAACGGCGGCAATCACGGGTGGTGCGGCAGGTGCAGTAGGCGCAGTTGAACACGCAGTCGTTGCTCATGAAGACCTTTGGCACCTTGGGCGGCGGCGGGTCGCCGCGAATGGCGGTGACGGCGCCCCAATCGGGCACGCAGGCGCCGTCGTCGTCGGACACGTCAAATCGGGCGTCTGTGCGCATTTGGGTTAGCATCTGCGCAGTGTCGGGGGCACTGCGCACAATCACGTTTGCCATGATTTCGCCTCCGCCTGTAGTATATCACAGCCAACATACATTATGCAAACGTTTGTTCGTTTTTTGTAGCCATGTTCCCCTCCCGTTGTGCTAAAAATGCACTGCCGCGCACAAAGTGCATTCTTTATGCGGAGGAGAAGGATTTCGCGCTTGTGAGCGCGACCAAAGGGCTTTCCGATCGCCCTTTGGAAACCTTCGGCTCCCATTTCGTGAATGATTATACAATTATGAATAACCTCAAAAAAAGGCCCTCGACGTTGCCGGAAAGGGCCATGTTGTTTGGTTGTGCTTTCAGGTTGCGGAGGGTTTGGGCGACTGCGTAGGCTCCTCCGTGGGCGATACCGATGGCTCCGGCGTCGGCTCCTCTGTCTCCGGAGGATCGGCCGGCCCCACGGTCAGCGTAATGGCCGTGCCGGCAGCCACGCGGGTCCCCTGGGTCATCGATTGCTTCGTGACCTTGTCCGCGGTTCCAGGCTTGTATTTGTCTCCGATCACGAAGGTAATTATGAACTGCTTGGTGTAGCCGGCGGAGCGGATCTGCGCTTCTGTCATGCCAACGAAATTGGGTACCGACACCCGCACGTTGGCAGGCACGTATTTCAGCGTAATCGTCGCGCCCTCAGACACCTCCGCCCCCGCGGCCACGCTCTGAGACCACACCTCTCCGGGCAGCCGGCCGGAGGATTTGGCCTCCACGAACACCGGCACCAGACCCAGCGATTCGCACATCTCCATGGCTTTCTCGCGGGTTATGATGTCTTGGTACTCTGAGCCCGCCGGCGCCACGAAGTCCGGCACGAACACCGCGCGGCCGGTGGATACCGTGATGCGGATGGTCGTGGAAATACCGATGGTCGTGTTGGCCTTGCTCTGATAAAGAATCCTGCCCTTGGGCTGATTGCTCTGGGTATAGGTGACGCTCAGGCGAATGTTGGCGCCCTGATCGTTGAGGCCCTTGGCCCAGGTTTCTATGGCGTCGCGGGTCTGGCCGGTGAAGTCGGATATAACGACTTTGTTGCCCAGCGAATAGCTGATCTCCAGCACGTCGCCGCCGCTATACACGGTGCCCTCCTCAAGACTCTGGGAAATGAACTCGCCCAGCGGTCTGGAGGAATATTCTTCCACAATGGACACCGAAATTCCCAGATCGCCGGCCACTGCTGTGGCCTGCTGCTTGGAGAAGCCCGCGAAGCTGGGTACGGTGATCTTTTTTCCCATGGAAACCACGAGCTCGATGGTATCACCCTTGCTGACCTTCTCATCGGCTTTCACGCTCTGGGAGAGGATGGAGCCTTTGGGCGCGTAGTCGTCATATTGCTCGGTCACCTTGAGCACGATGCCGTTGTCGTTGGCGAAGGTATAGCAGTCGGCAATGGTCTTTTCTCTAAAGTTGGGCACCGTCACCTGAACGGCGGTTTCATCCTCCTTGCCCTTGGACACGATGACATAAACCGGTGTGTTTCGCGTTATGTTGTCCACCACAGTGTTGTCATTGATCTCAAAGCGAATGACACGCCCGCTCTCCACGGTGTCGCTGAACTCGGCAGTGATGCGCACCTTGGCCATGAAGTTTTGTGCTGCCCACTGCTCCACCTCAGCTTTTGTCATGGACATCAAATCCGGCAGCGGCAGCGTCACAGTCAGGTCGTGGCCCTTGGATATGGCCACCTGCACGAAGCCGCCCTTGGCCACCGTGGTGCCCGCTGCGGGGCTCTGCTGATAGACGCGTCCGGCTTCATATTCGTCGTTGAAGTGCTCTTCAATCTGCAGATTCACGCCGTTGTCCGTCGCCCACAGCCGCACATCATTCTGTGTCCAATCCATAAAATCGATGACCGTAACGCCGCGGTTGAAGTACCATATCAGGCCTGCAACCAGGCCGATGACGACCAGCGCAGCCAGGGCGATGGGCAGCACGGGGCTGCGCCGGCCGCGGGGCGGCGGCGTGCCCCCACCGGTGCGCACGGGCCGAAAACCGCTCCTCTGCTCATAACGAAGCGGGGCGGGGCGCTCCTCCGAAGCGAATTGCTGCGCCGGAGCGGGGGGCTCTGCCACAGCGGTGCGCGCAGCATTGAGGCGCTCTGCCGGCGCAGGCTGTTCCTGCGCCGGCGTCGTGGCCTCCATGCGGGCATCCGATTTACTTTTGTAAGAGCTTAAGAAGCTGTTGTTGTTGCCGTCCATGGATTCCTCTTTCGTGGATAAATGATCAGTTGGTGATGTCTCTCTTCCTGAACACGTAGACGCTGAGCGCCGCAAAGCCGGCGGAGAGAACCGAGAGCATGACGATACCTACCGTGAGGTTGAGCGCCAGACCGTTGTCGATGGCGTTGCGCACTGCGGAGTAGGGCGTAAAGAAAGCCGAGAGCTGCACATAGGGAATGGGCGTGTAGATCAGCCAAGAGCCCAGCGCGTCGGGGTAGACCTGCATGAACGTGGTAGCCAGAAGGCAGCCTACAAAGGTGACCATCGGTATCACGATGGCAACTGCGCTGTTGCGGATGGCCACACCCAGTACAAACGCTGCCGAGAAGCCAAAGGCGATGGGCAGCATGCACGCCAGCATCTTGGGCACATAGAAGGCAAAGAAGCTCTCAGAGCCGTTGATCGAATAGTTGGGGAAGGCCAGATCCGGGAAGCCATTGACGATGCCGTTGGTGATCAAGTTCAGGATGCTGCCCGCCACATACACGATCAGGCTTAAGCTAAGCGCCGCTGTGAACTTGGAAAGCAGGATCTTCGTGCGGGTCTTGGGGCGGATCATCAGCAAGCGGATGGTTCCCTGCTGGAACTCGCTGGCCACCATCCAGCCGCCCAGCAGCACCGCGAACAGCGCCACGAACACCGAGTAGTCCAAAAACTGCACAGTCTTAAAACGTGCGCCGTTGGGCACATACTTCATGTCCGGCTTGTCGGCGTCCAGCGACTTCTGGGCCACCAGAATCAGGTTGTTGCAACGGTTGATCTGGCGCTCCATTTCCTCTTTATACTTGGCGTAGGAGCCGTACTGCCGGGTGAAGTCGGGGTTCTTGTTGAAGTCATCTTCGGACATCACGGTCAAATACTCGAGCTGGTTGCGGTTGTTCTCCACATCGCTGAGCGCGTTGTTCTGCCAGCTCTCGGTGTTGGGAATGATGTTCTTCAACCGGCGGTATTCCAGAATCGGTATCGTGTTGTTCTGTATGATGCGGATCTGACGCTTGTTCTCCTCGATGTTGGGGTTCAGCGCGTCTTCCTGCTCGGGGTTGTCTATGATCTGCTGTTCCAGCGTAGCGATGCTCTCCTCGAACATCTTGATCTGGCCGTTGGCCTGGTCGATGCGCAGGTCTACGTACTTGGAGAAATCGTTGCTCTCCAGGATCGAGAACACGGTGACCAGACCCTGGTCGGCCGTGTCATAGGCCTGTTGGCGGGCGGCGGCGTCCAGGTCTACATACTTCTTTTTGAAGGCTTCCGCGTCCAGCCCCTTGCGTATGCTCATCGCTTCGATCAGCGCGTCGTTGTTGCCGGCGGCGTCCAGATGATCGAAGGTGTATTTGTCATATAGGAAGTCCATGCTGGTCCAGGCCAGGTCCATGCGGTAATCCTGGTAGGTTGCCACCGTCTGGGCGAAGCGCACGTAATAATTGAGCTCCTCATCCAGCAGGCCCAAAGCCAGGTCCAGCGCCTGGGGAGACTGGAAACGGTTTTTGTCTACTTCCAGCATAGCCTTTTCTTGCTGAGCGCTCTGTATGTTCCAATAAAACGGGTTGTCGGCGGGGATGGTCACGTCGCCCACGATCAGATCGGGCATGCCGGGATTGCCACCGGGGAACTTGTCGCCGTAGGCGTAGGACGCTTTCACCGCATAGGCGATCAAAGGCCGGGGTCCAGGATAGAAGCCGCCTTGACCCACATTGCCCAGCAGCAGTGACACCAGCGGCGCCGCAAAGCTGGCCACCAGCACGATGATCGTGATGACCAGCAGGAACCGCGAACGCAGAATATTGCGCATCTCTATGACCGTTTGTTTGATAAAATTCATGGCTGTCTCCCTTTCGTTGCCTGGCGGCGTTAGCGAATCTGCGTCTTGGAGCCGGTGGTCATGGAGAGGAAGTCCTGCTCCAGCGTGCGCCGCTCCTGGTTCACGGCATAGAGATCGATGCCGCGCTCAACCAGTGTTTTGATGATGCCGGGTATCTGTGAGCGTGTCATTACCAGTGTAACGCCGGCGGGCTCTATGGCGCAGTTGGCCTGCAGCTCCTGGAAATAGGCATGGACGGCGCGGTTGTCGCTGGTCTGGAAGTTGTAATGGAACACCTCGTCATCTTCCTGCTGCTGCAGCTCGCTCATGGCTTTTTCGCCGATCATTACGCCGTTGTCGATGATGTAGATGCGGTCACACATGAGCTCCATCTCGCTGAGCAGATGGGAGGAGATGAACACGCCCACGTCGGCGTTCTTGGCCAGATACTTGAGCAAATCACGCATTTCCTTGATGCCGATGGGGTCCAGGCCGTTGGTGGGCTCGTCCAGCACCAGCAGCTTCGGGTTGTGCAGCAGCGCCTGGGCGATGCCCACACGCTGGCACATGCCCAGCGAATACGTCTTCACGCGGTCGTTGATGCGGTCGGACATCTTGACCAGCTTCACAACGTCGTCGATGTTCTTGGTGTCCACCCCGCTGTACATGGAGGCAAAATATTCCAAATTCTGCCGGCCGGTCATGCGTTTGTAGAGGTCGGGGTTCTCCACGATTCCCCCGACGTTGCGGATGGCGTTCTCATAGTCGCTCACGATGTCATGTCCACACACTGTTATGGAACCGGCGCTGATGCGGAATAAGCCCATGATCATTTTGATCGTCGTGGTCTTGCCGGCTCCGTTGGGGCCCAGGAAGCCCACAATCTCGCCGGAATTGACAGTCAGCGACAGATCGCGAACGATCGTCTTCTTACCGATTTTCTTTTGCAGGCCTTCAATCTTTAATAATTCCACGGCCAAACCCTTCCTTGCTTTTTTGGAGTTCATGCAGTAAGACGAAACGGATATCGGTATTGTTCCATGTTCTCATTCTATTTTAACGTATCTCATAGAAAAAGCAAAGCTATGGTTATATCGGTATTTTAAAAATATATAGTACAGACTGTAAGAAAATACCGCCCACGATGTTGTGGACGGCACAAGCTTCTCTCACCAGATAAAGGGTATCAAGCGATAAGGCACTTCTTTCATGTAATCGTAGTACCACTCGTACTCATTGAAGCGCCAGTCATCCTCGCGGGCGGTGCGCACCAGCAGCGCCACCAGGAACAGCGCCAGCGGAGCAAAGCCCAGGCCGCTGCCCAGGAACAGCGGGATGGACAAGCCCCCCAGCAGCGCCGAAAGCATGAAGGGATGGCGCACGGTCTCATAGCTGCCGCGGTCGTGGCCCTCGCCGGCCTCCTCGCCATATTTGTCGGCGGCGTGGGGCGCCTTGGCCATGGCGCTCTGCCCGGCGATCAGGAACCCCGACATCATCAGCACCACACCCAATATGAATGTCCATTCCGGCAGAGGCGAAGCCATGAGCACGTTGGCGTCATAGGCGGAGAGCGCCGCCGATGCCACCGCGCCCAGCACCATCAGCGCGACCATGGAGCGGTCCCAGGTGTTCACGGAATCCAGGTTGCGGCGAAGCACTGCCGGGTTGGTGCGGCGCAGCACCAGCGCCTCCGCGCCCAAGCTCAGCAGGTTGATCACCAGGAACAGCAAACCGATACCGCTCAAACCGATGAGCGCACACAGCGAGCAGGCCACCATCGTCACCGCGATGACCGTAAAAGCGTTCCAGCCCTTGACCATATGGGAACCTCCATAACGGCACAGAAGCCATATTCAGCGTTAAAAACAATTATAAGGTCAACTTCTATGGCTTTCAAGGAAACGAAGTGTGAATAATTTACCTTCTATATGCGTTCTCCGCACACGAGATGCCAATGCAGGTGCTTGGAATCCTGATAACGCCCCAGGTTCGTGACGACGCGGCAGGCGCCGTGCTCCTCGAGGATACCGGCAGCGGTCTCCCGGACCACCGTGAGCAATTCCAGCAGCAGGTCGTCGTCGCAAGGTTCCAAGGCAATCAGCGAAGGGATGTGCCTTTTGGGAATGACGACGATATGAACGGGATAGCTGGGCCGCGTGTGGTGGAAGGCCAACACGCGGTCGGTTTCCCGCACGGTCCGCACCGGCGTTTGGCCGCTCAAAACCTGTTCGCAGTAGAAATCGCTCAAGTTCCCTCCGTTATCCCGCCGGAACAAGTTCGATCATCCCCGCTGCTCCAATCTGATCTCCCATGACCGCCAGCGCGCCCAGCACGCCGGGGATGCGCAGCGCATGTTCCAGCGCCGCGGGGATGTCAGCAGCGGTATGCAGGCGGTTGCCCAGCGCCGTGGCCGCAGCGTCGGAGAGCGCCGCGTCGTGGCTCAGGATCATCGCCGCGTCGGCGCAGCCCAGCGACACGCTGGGCCCAACCCGGCCTGCAGAGGTGCACACGCCCCACTCCCCCGGCGGCACGCGTACGGCCAGCTTCATAGACAGCGGCGAATCACCGGCGAACACCGCCACCGAGCGGGGGCTGACGCCGGCGATATACAGGTCTCCGCCGTTTTCCACGATAACCTCCGGCGAATGGGCCAGCAGCGAGCGCCCCACGGCCTGGGCCACGGCGCCGGCCACGGCGGCCATGGGCCCCACATCGGCTGTTTGTGCGGCCTCATACATCCATGCCACCACGTTCGGCGCGCCGGGACGCGGCGGCAGCGGCGCAAAGCTGGACAAAAAGGCCGGTATCAGCGCGATCTCGGCCTCAATGGCGGCGCGGGCGTCTTGCAGGGCGGCTTCGGCCTGGAGAGGCAGGCCCATGCGCGCGCCCACGGCCAGATCGCTCTGGCCTTGGCGCACGGTGAACCACTTCAGGCCGCCGTCGAAGGTCCTGCGGTAATCCCGCTGAACAAAATCATTGTTCGAAGGCATAGTTCAGCGACAGCACGTGCAGCGGGCATGCCTTCAAACACAGCTCGCACACGATGCAGCGGTCCTGTTGCAGGCACAGCTGGGCGTTTTCGTCCAGCACCAGAGCCTCGCTGGGGCACACGGCCGTGCACGCGCCGCAGTGGGTGCAGGTCTCGCTGTCCCAGGCGATGGTGCGGCTGAGCTTGTGCACCTGCACGCCTTCGCTTTCCAGAAAGCGCAGGCCGGCGGCCAGGTTTTCCTCGGAACCTTCCAGTTCCAGCGTCAGCTCCCCGATCATACCGGGGTTGATGTGGGCGGACAATATGCTGTAATCCAAGTCATAATCGCGGATCAGGTGGCTGGTCACGGGCTTGCCGGTGCGCTCCTGGGGGAAGCGCAGCATTACTTTCATTTTCACAGGGATTCGCCTCCTTTGAAGGGCCTGAACACCCGGTCGGCGGGGAACGGTGCGATGGGCTGCTGCAGCAGGAAGGAGCCTGCCGCGATGCTGAGCTTCAAGCGCTGGGCAATCTCCCGGGCCAGATACAACGAGGACAGCGGAGCGCTGACCACGGAGCGGCCGCCCACGGTCACCTTGCCGCTGCGCAGCTCGGCATAGCTCACCGGCCGAACCTGCGGGCGGGAGCGGGTGCCGGTGCTGTAATCGCACAGGTCGGTGAAGAGTTCGTCGTTGCCGCGGCTCAGGTCGCGCATCAGGTCCTCATCCAGCACAGGGATCGGGATGCCCACGCCCAAGAACAGCGTGGTGCCATAACCGCGCATCGTGGCCCCGCGCACATAGCGGGGTTCCATGTGCTTCATGTCGCCGATCAGCGCCAACGTAGCGCCGGCGTCGTTCACGCCGCCCTCTACCTCGCTGTGCACGCGCTTGAACTGGGTACCCTCCCAAGCCACATAGCCCTGGGCGCCGCCCAGGAATATCCTTGTACCCATACCAATTGTTCGCAATTGTGGGTCCTTGAGCAAAGGGCTCAATTCACCCGAAGTGCTGTAGGTCACATTGCCGCAGCGGGGCAGCAGCGTGCCCATGTAGGTGTAGATCGTGCGGGTGGAGGCGTTGGTCGCCGCGCTGTAGTTTTGATAAGCGTTGCGCGGGTTGTATAGATACGCCTGGTTGAAGTCCTCCAGACGCACGCTGGTGTCCAGTTCGGTGCGCGGGTAGCAGTCCGTGCCGCGGCTGGTGGCCTTCAGGCGCACAGACTTTCCGGCGATCAGGTCGGCGATCACATGGGCGCCACCATAATCGATGCCCTGGGTGTCGCTGGCCTGGGTCGCGCCTATGTAGGTATCCACCGCGGCCAGGCCGCCGTAAGCGGGCACGTCGTTCATCCAGATGCCGGACATTCGCATGGGGGGATTCGTATGTCCGAAGTTTAAGAAAGCGCCGGAGCTGCACATGGCTCCAAAGGTCGCGCAGGTCACCACATCCACTCTTTTGGTGGCTTCCTTGACGCCCTGCTCCTTGGCCAGCGCCACGACCTCTTCCGCCGTGAACACGGCCACCTTGCCTGTACGGATTTTTTCGTTGATCTCGTCAAATGTCCTTAGCATAGATACTCCCCCTTTGTGCCATGCGGGCACGAGGTTGATTATAACAAAGGCCGCGCTGGATTCCTATCCGCAGAATTGCCAAAACGGGTGTGATCTTGCCGCATCTCAGCCGCCCAGCAGCGCCGCGCGCACGCTGGCCTCGTCGCGCCGGAGCTGCTCGGCCAGCGCCTGTATGCTTTCAAATTTCACCTCGTCGCGCAGGCGGTGAGCCAGGCGCAGCGTCAGCGTCTTGCCATAGAGGTCGCCGCTGAAGTCCAGCAGGCAGCTTTCGAACAGCGCTTCCTTACCGCCCACGGTCGGCTTATCGCCAACGTCGGTCATGGCGGCATAGGTCCTGCCTTCCACCTCGGCCCAGGCGGCATATACGCCGAAGGCCGGCAGCACCTTGCCCGGCTCCGGCGCGATGTTGGCCGTGGGATATCCCAGCTGCCGGCCCAGGCGCATGCCCTGGCGCACGACGCCGCTCACGCGGTATTCCCGCCCCAGCATCACCGCCGCCGCGGCCACGTCGCCGGCCTTCACTCGCTCGCGTATCAGCGTGGAGCTCACGGCCAGGCCATCCATTGTCACCTGCCCCAGCGCGAAAACATCGAAGCCCAGGCGCACACCCAGGCGCTTGAGCAGCGCCACATCGCCGGACGCACCGCAGCCGAAGCGGAAATTGGCCCCAACGACGACGGCCTTGAGCGCGCCGCAGGCGCACAACTGCCGCAGGAAGGCCTCCGGGCTCAAGCTGCAGAAGTCGCTGGCCATGTCCGCCTGCACCACGTGGTCCATGCCCAGTGTTTCCAGCATGCTGAGTTTTTCCTCCGGCGTATCCAGCTGCGCGCCGCCGTTATGGAACACATAGGCCACGCTCTGCGCGCCGTGGCGGCGGGCCTCATCGGCCAATGTGGAGAGGATCAGCCGGTGGCCCACGTGCAGGCCGTCAAATTTGCCAATGCACACGGCGAAAGGGCAATCGAAGCGGGGAAAATGTTCATTCCAGATTTTCATAAAGAAAGCTGGCTCCATTCCAACAGCGTGGTTTTCATGCGGATGCAGGCTTCGCCTGCACCTTTGTCTGGGACGGCGGTTGCCAATCCCACAAACACTCCATTAACATATACACGGGCCAGAGTGTCCGGCGCAAGGGCACAGGGTTGCGGGATGCCGTTGAGCAGATGGCGGCCACGGGAGACCGGGCAATCGAAGCGCGGCAAATGCTCCAGCGGATAATCCATGGGCAGCAGCGCCTCCTCCACCCGGTCGGCCTGGCCCAGCTCGGCCAACTCCTCGATGCTCACCGTGTCATCCAGCGTGAAGCGCCCGGAGGCCGTGCGCAGCAGGAAGGTCAGGCAGCCGCGGCAACCCAGCGCTGAGCCGATATCCGCCATCAGTGTGCGCACATAGGTGCCTTTGGAGCACGCGACCCGCAGCAAATAGCTGGCCGGGCCGGTCTGTTCCACGATCTCCAACGCGTGGATATCGATGTCGCGGTGCTCGCGTTCCACGGTTTGCCCGGCGCGGGCCAGCTTGTAAAGCTTTTGGCCGTCGCGCACCAGTGCCGAATACATGGGCGGCTGCTGGCGGATGCGCCCCCGGAAAGACGGCAGCGCCGCCTCCAGATCCTTGGCTGAAATACCCGATGCGTCACCCCGGGCAATGATCTCGCCGTCGGCGTCCTGGGTATCGGTCTCAAAGCCCAGCGTGAGCTCGGCCAGATATTCCTTGTCCTTCTCCATCAGGTGGTCGAACAGCTTGGTGGCCCTGCCCAGGCACAGTGGCAGCACGCCGGCCGCCAGCGGGTCCAGCGTGCCGCTGTGGCCCAGCTTTTTCTCGCCGGTCAGCTTGCGGGCCACGGCCACAGCGTCGGAAGAGCTCATGCCCGATGGCTTGAGCAGGTTGATGAAGCCGTTCATAGGCAGCCCAGCGCGCCTTCGGCGGCATCCCGAATCTTAAGCAGCGCGGCATCCATTGGCCCCTCCACCGTGCAGCCGGCGGCCTTGCGGTGGCCGCCGCCGCCGAAACGCTGGGCCAGTGCCGAGGCATCGGCAGCGCCTGCCGAGCGAAGGGATACCTTGATGGCGCCGTCGGCGGTCTCCCGCAGCAATGCGCCCAGCTCCACGCCTTCGATCTCCACGGCATAATTCACGATGCTTTCGGCATCAGCAGCAATGGCGCCGTGGCAGGCTAGGTCGGCCAGGCTCAAGCTCAGCACCGCCAGGCGGCCGCCGCACAGCATGCGCAGGCTGCCCAGCGCTGTGCCCAGCAGCCCCGTGCGCGCCAGCGAGCGCTGGCGGAACACCCGGTACTGTATGCTCTCGAAGCGCGCGCCGCGCTCCATGAGCACCGCGGCCATACGCAACGCATCGGGCGTCGTATAATCAAAGCCGAAGCGGCCGGTGTCGGTCACGATGCCCGTATACAGGCAGTCGGCGATGTCGGAGGTAATGTCAAACCCGCCGTCCAGCAGCAGCGCCGTCACCAGCTCCGCCGTGGAGCTGGCCGTATCCACCACGTGTTGGGCGTCGCCATAGCGGCTGTTGGTGCGGTGATGGTCGATGTTGACGATGGCCCGAGCGCCGGCCATCAACTGCTGGCCCTGGGGCCCCAGCAGCTCCGGCGAGGCGATGTCCACCATGACCAGCAGAGCGCAGGGCGCTGCATCGGCCGTGATGTCTGCCATGCCGGGCAGAAAGGCATACAGCGGCGGCGCCGGGTCCACACAGTAGATAGCTGCGTCCCTGCTCTGGTTCCGCAGCCACAGATACAACGCCAGCCCCGCGCCCAGCGTGTCGCCGTCGGGGTTGCGGTGGCAGGCCACGCACACACGGCCTTGGGCCCCCAGCATCATTTCCAGCACTGCATGCATACTTCTCTCCCCCACCCTATGACGAGAGGTGGACTTTACGCAAATCCACCTCCGCGGTCCCTTCCTGATTCGGTCTATTGCCGCTCGCCGCGCGCCCGTTCGTCCTGCTCATGAATCTTGCGCAGCGTCTCCTGCAGGGCGATGCTCTGGCCGATGCTGCGATCGGCCTCGAAGATCAGCTGGGGCACATGGCGGATGGTCAGGCGCGCGCCCAACTCCCGCCGGATGAAGCCCGACGCCCGCTTGAGGGCCTCCACGGCCCCCTGCAGCTGCTGCTCGTCGCCCAGCACGCTCACGCGCAGGCGCACATAGCTCATGTCCGCAGTGACCTCCGCCGCGACGATGCTGGTCATGGCCGGCAGTGCCGGGTCCTTCACGTCGGTGCGGATGATATCGCTGACGATGCGTTGAATCTCGCCGGAAACCCGGTCTCTTCTTACGTTGTTGGCCAATTCGATCCCTTCCGTTTATGCTGCTTGCGCACACATCAGTATAGGCTTAGGGTTTATGGAAGCCAGCGATTTCATACGGATCACGCTGTGGAACTTTAATCCCTTCTGCAAACCCTCGACCGGCATTGCCAGATGGCGGCGGAGCCCCCATCCCGCATTGCCTTGCAAATTAAACCAGTTTGATCTCCTCGGTCATGAAAGCTTCGATGACGTCGCCTTCCTTGATGTCGGCATAGCCGTCCAGGCTCAGACCGCACTCGTAGCCGCGTTCCACCTCGCGCACGTCGTCCTTGAAGCGCTTGAGGCTGCCCAACTTGCCCTCGAAGATCACGACGCCGTCGCGCAGCAGGCGCACCTGGGCGGCGCGGGTCATCTTGCCGTCGGTCACATAGCAGCCGGCGATGTTGCCCACGCTGGACAGCTTGATGACGTTGCGGATCTCGGCAAAGCCGATG
>JAEZSC010000101.1 GCA_023422005.1 Bacillota bacterium
TTGAGCTGGCCGCTGACGGTCAGGTTGGCGCGCTTGCCGAAGAAATCCTGGGCGTAATCCACGGCGCCGGCCTCATCGCGGGGCGGCTTGTCCAGGTCCAGCGTGGTCAGCTGGAACATCTCACCGGCGCCCTCGGCGTCGCTGGCGGTGATGATGGGCGTGTGCACATAGGCAAAGCCGCGCTCCTGGAAGAACTTGTGGATCGCAAAGGCTGCCAGGGAGCGCACACGGAACACCGCGGAGAAGGTGTTGGTACGGGGGCGCAGGTGGGCGATGGTGCGCAGGTATTCAAAGCTGTGGCGCTTCTTCTGCAAGGGATACTCTGGAGAGCTAACGCCCTCCACGGCCACGGCAGCGGCCTTGATCTCCATGGGCTGGGCGCTGCCCGGCGTCATCACCAGGCGGCCTTCCACGATCACGGCGGAGCCCACGTTCAGCGTGGCCGAGCTGTCAAAATCCTCGGTGGCCCCGCGCTCCAGCACGATCTGCATCGTGGCATGGCACGTGCCGTCGGAAAGCGCCATGAATGCCAGATTGCCGCCGCCGGCGCTGCGAATCGTCCGCACCCACCCGGCCGTGCGCACGGTCTTGCCGGCCAGCGCGTCGGCGTTCTTGAAAAGGTGGTCCAGCGTCAGAGCGTTGAGCATGTCAGGTCCTCCGATAGCGAATTTGGTGGGATTTACAAGGGCTTACATAGTTTGGCAAAGACATGAATAGATTATACTGCAAGCCCACTATCGCGTAAAGGGGAGTCAACCATGCGTGCTGTGCCCATGTTGGTCATCAAAAGCGCCGTTCCATGTCTGCTCTACGCCAACAACGCCCCCATTGGCGAGGTGACCCAGGACCAGCCGGCAGGGTTGCCCGTGCCGGAAAACGGCCGCTGCTATGTGCATTATGTGCCGCTGGCCCAGGGCCACATCCCCGGCGCTTTCCGGCTGGATTTTGCCGAAGGAACGCTGACCGCGCCCCAGGAGGCCCTGCCCGCGCGGCTGGTGCGCTGGCCCCGGGGCGTCGTGGAGGCCGAGATTTTCCCCGAGGCGTCGCCCAGCAACAGCTTTTTGCCGGTGACGCCGGACCTGCTGTCACACTTAAGCCTGCGCGACGGCTACCGCGCCACGCTGCTGCGCTACGTGACCAACTGGCTGGTCGTGGAGGACGACGCCGGCAACGCGGTATTAAGCCTGTCGCTGCCCAGCGGCCGCCCGGAGCTGCTGGCGCTGGACCTGGAGGGCCGCCAGGCCGTGGCCGTACGCAGCCAGGGCGTCAGCGACTGGGTCGTGATCGCCGCTCCGGACGGCGATCAGGACAGCACTTGGCGGGAGCTGTTCCGCGAGAGCTCCGCCCGGGTGGATGTGGATGAGCACGGAGAAGTGACCAGCCTGTTGCCCATGGGCGACACCGCCGGCCACGCCCGCCTGACCACGTGGACCTATGCCGACGGCCAATACACCGAGCAGCAGCATCTGGTGTGGTTCGAGGGCGATCCAAGAATCCCCGAGAGCGCCGAGGACACCGCCCGGGCCTTCCTGGAGGCGTGGGCATTGGGCCAGGCCGAGGAAGCCACCGGGTATCTGTCCCAGGAGCTGGCCACAGGCCTGACCATCGAGCAGATCGGCGATTTTCTGGGCGCATATGAACGCGTGGAGGCCGCGCGGTTCGCGCCTTTGAGCGCCGAGGGCGAGGTGACGCTGGCGCTGGTGCGCCGCGAGGGCGACGGCCTGTACGGAGCGCGCCCGCTGGGCATCCGCTGCATTGAGCAGGCCAATGACAAGGGGAACTGGAAGGTGGACAACATCCGGCCGCTGTAGGCGGCGTTCGCTGGCACAGTTATGACAAGTCGTCCCAATCGCTGCCGATGTTGCGCACCGGCAGCGATTGGTTTTATTTATAATAGATCCCCGCGAGTTTCATATCGGTATCGAAAGAAACGGTATAGGTGAAGCTTTTGTTTTTATACTTTGCCTGCGCCACGACCACCGCGAACTGTTCGCCGGTGCTCTTGTTGGCAGAACCGGAGGCTGTCATGTTCGTGACTTCCACAAAGTCGCCGCCCTGCCCCAGCGCAGCATAAATCTGTGAAAATACGTCGTCTGTAAGAGCGTCCTTCAAGGTTTGTGAGGAGATTTCCCGTATTGCATCGGTGTCTTGCGCGTTGAACAAGGCAATGACATCCTGCGCCTTCTGCTTTACGGCATCTTCATCAAACACGGCGGAAAGCTCCGGGGCCGGAGCGCTGCAGCCCGCCGCGAGTGCGAGCAGCAGAACGAATGCGACAAAGCAGACCCATCCGGATGCGAACGTCAGAATATTGCGTCTTTCAGGCTCACCTTTTCGAAGGGAAGCGGAAGATCTCATGGAAAAACCTCCTTCACCTGTGGAATCTATGTATGGAGCGTGACCATATTCTACCAAAATCAGGGTACTATAACAACACGCCATACCTCTATATCGTCCATTCTTTCATCGCCCTATAGCCTCTTCCCGGTAATCATTCGCCAAATACCCCATATCCTCTACCGCAACCCGTGCTATAATCATGCCGATAGCCCTGAAAAGGAGCCAACCAACGCGTATGCCGTACAAAAGCCGTCAGGATGTCTACGATTTTCTGCACAGCCTGGGGATCATTTTTGCCGTCCACGAACACCCGGCGGTTTTCACATGCGAGCAGGCCGCCCAATACGACTGCGGCGACGGCGCCGATTGCAAGAACCTGTTTCTGACCGACGGCGCGGAGGCGTGGGTGCTGGCCGTGCTGCGGGCGGAGCAGCGGCTCAACATCAAGGCGCTGGCCCGCACACTGGGCATGAAAACCCTTCGCTTCGCCCCGGCGGAAGACCTGCTGGAGGTGCTGGGGCTTACGCCGGGTTCGGTGACGCCCTTCGGCCTGCTCAACGACACCGAACGCCGCGTAACGCTAGCGCTGGACGAGGGGCTCACCCACAGCCCGCGCATACAGTGCCACCCCAACGACAACGAGGCCACAATCACACTGGATACCGCTGACTTCCTGCAGGCCATGGGCAGCCTGGGCTATACTCCTCGGTTATTCAACACAACCCCAGGATGAGACGCGAGCTAAGAAGCCGAACGCCGATTTACTCGGCGGAGGAAATAAACAATCAGCACAAGACGAACAAAAGAACCCGCCCGCAGGCGTCCCCGCTCCTCTATCAAATGATAGTTTGAGAATGTTATGAGATCGCCCAGCGACGGTCCTCGGCGGGCGATAAACGGGAATCCTTTATAACACGTCTAGATCGCCAAGGCGCAACAGCGCCGAAGGCGAAATAAGGAGGAGAATATGAAGATCACCAAGCTGGAAAGCATCTTCGTGAAGCCGCGCTGGCACTTCCTCAAGGTGCACACCGACGAGGGCATCGTGGGCCTGGGTGAGCCCATCGTGGAGGGCCGCGCCCGCACCGTGGCCATGGCCATCAAGGAGATGGAGCCCTACCTGATCGGCCAGGACCCCCGCCAGATCGAGAAGCACTGGCAGATCCTGTACCGCGGCACGTTCTATCGCGGCGGCGCGGTGCTGACCAGCGCCCTGTCCGGCGTGGAACAGGCCCTGTGGGACATCACCGGCCAGTGGCTGGGCGTGCCCGTGTACCAGCTGCTGGGCGGCGCCGTACGGGACCGCATCCGTGTGTACGGCCACATCGGCGGCAGCACCATCGAGGAGAATGCCGCCTCCGCCGCCGCCATGGCCAAAAAGGGCTTCACGGCGCTCAAGACCAGCTTCCACGGCCCGGTGCGCCACATCGACACGCTGGAGTTCGTGGACAACTGCATCGAGAAGATCGCCGCCATCCGCGCGGCCATCCCCAAGAGCTGCGACCTGGCCGTGGACATGCACGGCCGTTTCAACCCGGCCATGTCCATCCGCATGGCCAAGGCGCTGGAGCCCTACAACCTGCTGTTCATGGAAGAGCCGGTGCTGCCGGATAACGTAGACGCGCTGGCCATGGTGGCCCGCGCCACCAGCATCCCCATCGCCACCGGCGAGCGCCTCTTTACCCGCTGGGGCTATCGTGAGGTGCTGGAGAAGCAGGCCGCCGCCGTGCTGCAGCCAGACATCTGCCATTGCGGCGGCATTCTGGAGGCAAAGAAGATCGCCGCCATGGCCGAGGCCTATTACGTGGCCGTGGCGCCCCACAACCCGCTGGGCCCCATCTCTCTGGCCGCCGGCCTGCAGGTGGACGCCTGCGTGCCCAACTTCCTGTGTCAGGAGCAGGTGCACCTGGGCGAGGGGTATATCAAGGAACCCTTCGTGATCAAGGACGGATACATCGAACTGCCCACCAAGCCCGGCCTGGGCGTGGAGCTGGACGAGGAGGCCCTGGCCGACAAGATCAACGACGGCGAGTGGGACACGCCCCGTTGGTTCCATGAGGACGACGGCTCCTTCGGCGAGTGGTAAGTTCGAAAAAACGCAGTTTTTTCGTACCCTCGCTGTTGGTTTGGAAAGGAGTGACCATACATGCCCATGGCCAAGACAGCTCTGGTCACCGGCAGCTCCAAGGGCATTGGCCGCGGCATCGCCGTGGCGCTGGCCCAGGCGGGCTATGACATCGCCGTACACTATTCCAGCACGCCGGAAGGCGCCCAGCAGACCGCGGCGCAGGTGCGGGCGCTGGGCCGCCGGGCGGAGATTTATCAGGCGGACATCCGCCAGGTGCCCCAGATCCGCGCCATGTTCCAAGCCTTCTCCCGGGATTTCGACGGCCTGGACGTTCTGGTGAACAACGCAGGCATCACGCGGTTTACGCCGATCGCCGATGCCACAGAGGACCTGTGGCATACCGTCATGGATACCGACCTCAAGGGCGCATACTTCTGTACCCAGAGCGCTGTGGAAATCATGCGCGGGCATGGCCGCGGCGGCGTGGTCGTCAACATCTCCAGCAACCATGGCCGCGGCAGCTTCCCCAACGCGGCCATCTACGCCGCAGCCAAGGCAGCCGTGAACAAGATGACAGAGAACCTGGCGCTGGAGCTGGCCCGCGACCACATCCGCGTGGTGTGCATCGCGCCGGGCTACACGTGGCTGGAGCACTACGGCGAAGGCGCCCGGCGGGGCCGGGAGCGCAATGTGCAGCGCATCCCCGCGGGGCGCTACACCAACCCCGAGGAGGTCGGCGCGGCGGCGGTGTTCCTGTGCTCCGAAGCCGCGGCGTCCATCACCGGCACGGTGCTGACCATCGACGGCGGCGCGCTGCTGCC
>JAEZSC010000105.1 GCA_023422005.1 Bacillota bacterium
GTCCGGCGCTATCGGTATCAAGCCGATGGCGCCGGACTCTTTGAGTCTACGAATTTGTTCCCGGCGGGCATGGTGCACACCACCGCAAAACGCAGGTCCTAACGCAGCTGCACTTCTTCGCTGCGAATCTCTCCGGTCTTGAAGTCGGTCTTCCAGCCCTCGTAGCGGTACTGCGCCGGTATACGGATATAACCTCCTATGGTACCATCGCGCCGGCGGGGCACAATGCCGGAGACATTATGATTGCCTACGTTGCCCTCGGCAACGGTCAGGCCATCGCCGTCAAAACCCAACAAGATACCGATGTGGTCCCACGGCGCGCCGCCGGCCGGCTTATCCTCCGGAGGAATGACGTTGTGGTAGATGACGATATCACCGCGCCGGGGCTGGAAACCCTTCCCCTCGGCGTAAAAGAAGCCGTTCTCAATACCCCATTCATACCAGGCGGCCACACAGGCCAGCCGGCACCGAGCCACCTTGCCAGCCGTGTGCACCGTGCGGATGGGCAGCGTTAGCCCGGCTTCCAGGCAGCTGTGGTACACGAAGGCGGCGCACCACGCGTTCTTCAGTTCATCGAAGGCCGAAGCCTCGGGAAAATAACGGATGATCCGCAGAAAGTCTGCGTCCTGCCAGTCGCCGACGACGTTCTTCGCGGCCAGCGCCTCGGCGATGTCCGCCAGGCGGCCGGCATCGAAGGCCGGCTGCCGCGACGGCGGCATGCCGATGAGCTCCGGCGTCGGCAGACCCAACTCGTTCACCAGATTCAGCAGCCGGTCGCTCTTCCACCGGAAAGCCGATACGTCATACAGCCAGTGGTTCATAAGGTCGGCATCTTTCAACACTTCGTCGTAGGCGTCATGAACATGGGCCTTGTCCGAATGGTGGTACAGTGCTGAGCGTATGAGGATTTGCTCCTCCTCGGTGAAGACGCCGGACAGCTCACGCTTAAAGGCAACCCGCACCATCTCTGCGCCGTTGGGGCCGTGCAAGTCGTTAAGAACGCCGGTGCGGTAGGAATAGACATCGTGCAGCAGCCCGATGGCGGTGGCCAGTTCCGCGTCCAACCCACGCTTGGCCGCCAGCAGCGCGCAGTGTTGGGCCACGGAAAAGAGATGGATGTGGGCGGCACGCCGCTCTTGCGGGTCCTCCATCGCCTCAAAGATGCCGTTGACATAGGCCTGCACCGCGGAAATTTGATTCATGTCTCCACCTTCCAAACGGGCAGCCCCGATATATCGTGGCTGCCCGTTTGCTTGTATTGCTTTTTATACCGCTTGCTCTTCCGTATAGGCGCCGGTGAATTGGCTGTTGTACAGATCGGCGTAGAAGCCCCCGGCCGCCAACAGCTTCTCATGGGTGCCCTTCTCCACGATGGACCCGTGATTCATCACGAGGATGATGTCGGCGTCGCGGATCGTGGAAAGGCGGTGGGCGATCACAAAGCTGGTGCGGCCTCTCTTCAGGCGCTTCATGGCCCGCTGTATGATGACCTCGGTGCGGGTGTCCACGGAGCTGGTGGCCTCGTCCAGTATCAGAATGGCCGGATCGGCCAGGATGGCGCGGGCGATGGTCAGCAGCTGCTTCTGGCCCTGGGAGATGTTGCTGGCCTCCTCATTGAGCTCAGTGTCATACCCTTCGGGCAGCGTGCGGATGAAGCGGTCGGCGTGGGCGGCCTTGGCCGCGGCCACGATCTCCTCCTCGGTTGCGTCGGTACACCCGTAGCCGATGTTGTCGCGGATGGACCCCTTGAACAGCCATGTGTCCTGCAGCACCATACCGAAGATATGGCGCAGGTCGCCGCGGCGCATCTGGCGTATGTCCACGCCATCCACGGTGATGGAACCGCCGTCCACCTCATAGAAGCGCATCAGCAGGTTCACGAGCGTGGTCTTTCCGGCTCCGGTGGGGCCTACGATGGCCACGGTCTGGCCGGGCTGCACGTGGATATCCATGTTTTCCATGAGAACCTTGTCCGGCGTGTAACCGAACCTGACGTCATTGAAGCTGACCGCGCCGGTGGGGGCTTCCACAACGGCGGCGGGCTCCACGTCGGGGCTCTGCTCAGGCTCGTCCAGCAGCTCAAAGGTGCGCTCGGCGCAGGCGATGGTGCTCTGGATGATGTTGGCGATGTTGGCCATCTGCATGATGGGCTGCGTGAAGGAGCGCGAATACTGTATGAACGCGGTGATGTCGCCCAGTTCCAGCGTCTTGCGGGCGGCAAACAGGCCGCCGACGACGCAGATGAGAACATAGCCCACGTTGCTGATGAAGCTCATGACCGGCCACATGATGCCCGACACGAACTGGGCCTTCCAGCCTGCCGTAAAGAGCTTTTCATTGGAGTCACTGAACTTTGCGATGGATTTCTCCTCGTAATTGAAGGCCTTGACGACCTTATGGCCGGTGAACATTTCTTCCACGTGGCCGGACATCTCGCCCAGGTGCTTCTGCTGGGAAGCAAAGTATTTCTGCGAGGCCTTGGCGGTGAACATCGTGGCAACCACATACAGCGGCAGTGTCGCGATTACGATGCCCGTGAGCGCGGGGCTGATCGTCAGCATCATTACAACGAAACCGATCAGCGATACGACCGACGTGATGGCCGTGGTCAGGCTCTGCTGCAGCGTCTGGGAGATCGTGTCGATGTCGTTGGTCATGCGGCTTAAGATCTCGCCGTGGGTGCGGGAATCGAAGAACTTCAGCGGCAGGCGGGCCAGCTTGTCGTCCACTTCCTTGCGCATCTGGTAGGTCGTGCGCTGCGACACCGAAGACATCAGGTATTGCATGAAGAAGCTGAAGCCGGCGCTCAGCACGTACAGGCCCAGCAGCTTCACAAGCATCCAGCCGAAGGCCGTGAAGTCCACCTTGCCGTTGGTAGCGCGGATGTATGCGGTCACGCGGGTCAGGTTTTCGTCGCTGGTATCCAGCTTCATAACGCCGCTCTGATTCTGCCCGGAGGATTCGGCCAGTTTGTCCAGCTGTTCCTTGGGGATCTTCTTCATGCCTTCGATGAGCTTCTCGAAGGCCACCGCGCGCTCCTCGGCGGTGGCGGCATCGGCCATGGCCGGTATCTGCATCATCTGCAGCATGCCCTTAACCTGGTCGTTGCTCTCGATCTTTTCGACCGCTTGTATCGTCATCTTGGCCACAATGCCCTCGGTCAGCTTGTTGACCGCCTGGCCGTTGACCTTGGGGGCCCAGATCTGGAACACGGTGCTTGCCACGGCAAACACAAACACGACGATCAGCGTAACCGTATAGGGCTTGAGATATTTAAGCAGCCGGTTCAACGTGCCCTTGAAATTCTTGGGCTTTTCGCCGGGCATCATACCATGCGCGCCGCCAGGGCCGGGGCCCATGGGCCGGCGGGAAGGGGTCTTGCTGCTGGCTTGTCTGTTCTCGCTCATGCGGTGGCCTCCTCGGAAAGCTGCGATGCCACGATCTCGCGGTATACATCGCAGGTTTGTAACAATTCTTTGTGACGGCCCATGCCCACGATGGCGCCTTCGTCCATGACCAGGATGCGTTCGGCATCCATAACCGTGGCCACGCGTTGGCTCACGATGAACACCGTGGCGTCCTGGGTCTGCTTGCGCAGCGCGGCGCGCAGGCGGGAGTCGGTCTTAAAATCCAGCGCCGAAAAGCTGTCGTCAAAAATATAGATTTCCGGCTTGCGGGCCAGCGCCCGGGCAATGTTGAGCCTCTGCTTCTGCCCGCCGGACAAGTTGGTGCCGCCTTCGGCCACCTCATAGGCCATGCCCTCTTCCAGAGATGCGATGAACTCCTGGGCCTGGGCGGTGGCGGCGGCCTCGTCCACCGCCTGGTCGGAGGCTCCCTCGGAGCCAAAGCGGATGTTGTCGGCGATGGACCCGCTGAACAGCACCGCTTTCTGGGGAACATAGCCGATCTTATCACGCAGGTCCTGCTGGGTCATCTCGCGCACATCCACGCCGTCCACCAGCACCGACCCGTTCTCCACGTCATAAAAGCGGGGGATCAGGTTGATCAGCGTGGATTTACCAGAGCCGGTGCCGCCGATGATGGCTGTGACCTCGCCGGGCCGCGCTGTGAAGGTGACGCCGCTGAGCGCCTGCTGCTCCGCGCCGTGATAGCGGAAGCTGACATCACGGAACTCCACCTGGCCACGCAGCGCAGTTTCTGTCTTGGCCGCCTGGGGATCGGTGATCTCCGGCTCCACGGCCAGCACCTCGTTGATGCGCACCGCCGCCGCCTGGGCGCGGGGCACCATGATGATCATCATCGTGAACATCAGGAATGAGAACATGATCTGCATCGCGTACTGTATGAACGCCATCAGGTCGCCGATGTTCATTTCACCGCTGTCGATGCGGATACCGCCGAACCACAGGATGGAAAGCGTGGTCAGGTTCATGATGATCATGACCGCCGGGAACATCAGCGCCATGATGCGGTTGATCCGGATGTAGGTGGACGTCAGGTCCTCGTTGGCGCGGTCGAAGCGCTTCTGCTCCAGGTCCATGCGGTTGAACGCGCGGATGACGCGGATGCCGGTCAGGTTCTCACGCAACACGAGGTTGATGGCGTCGATCTTCTTCTGGATCGCGGTGAACAGCGGCAGCACCTTGGAGCTTACGAGCCCCACGAAGGCCAGCAACACCGGGATGGCCACGGCCAGCACCAGCGTCAGCGGCCGGTCCTTACGCAGAGCCAGTATGATGCCGCCCACGGCCATCATCGGCGCGCTGAGCATCATGCGCATGATCATCATCGTAACGTTCTGCACCTGGGTGATGTCATTGGTCGTACGGGTGATCAGCGTCGCGGTGCCCAGCTTGTCGAACTCATGCAGCGAGAAGCTTTCAATCTTCCGAAATGTGGCGTTGCGCACATCGCGGCCAAAGCCCATGGCCGCCCGGGAGGAAAAATAGCTGGCGACGACCGCACACAGTACGCCGCCGGCCACGAAGATCATCATGCGACCGCCCACCCGAAGGATGTAGTCGGTATCGCCCAGCAGGATGCCCTCGTTTACGATGTCGCTCATCAGCGTGGGCAGGTACAGATCGCTGAGCGTCTGTACGAACACCATCAGCAGCACGATGAGGATGGGCACATTGTAAGGTTTGAGAAATCGAAATAGTTTTACCATCCGCTATACTCCTTTATGGATTATGTGAAAACAAATCAATGGGGCGGCCGTTTGGCGTCACTGTCGCTGGCGAACTCGCGCTCTACGATCTGGGTCATCTGCTCCAGCAGCTCGGCCAGCTGCTCGGCCTTCTCTTCGCCCAGCTGCATCACCACGGTGGAAAACGACTCGATCATGTCCTGTTGAGCCTGCCGGGCAACCTCGCTGCCTTTGTCGGTCAGGCTGACCTTGATGATGCGGCGGTCATAAGGGTCCATGCGCCGGCGCACCAGCCCCCGGGTTTCCAGCGCCGTGACAGACTGGGTCACCGTGGGAGACGTCACCTTCATCAGGTTGGAGATCTCCGACACCTTGATGCCATCGTCGCCGCCATGGTGGCAAATCAGCATCAGCAGCCCAATTTCACTGTGTTTGATGCCCATGGTACCCGGCCTGCGGTACATATGCCGCAGTGACATCAATGCTTCGATCAGTCTCTTTGTTCGTTCAACGTGGGTCATCCCAGCCCTCCGGCTCATCAGCCGATTAAATAGGCAACCTATCTTTTCGTTTGCCGAATTAATTATATGACTATTTATTCGCAAGTCAATCAAAAAAGGGGCAACGAAATCTTAAAATTTCTTAAAGGAAAAATAAACCCTCCCCGCTCTGGAGAGGGTCATTCTGTGCAAGGCTAGGCTAGCCTCGGCCGAAAAGAGCGATGTCGCCGCAGGCGATGCGATCGCCGCTCATGCCGGCGGGTTGGGAACGGTAGTCGTCGGGATCGCGATGGATCATCACAGAACGCCCGATGATCTGAGGAAGGGTGAAGCGGTCGCTCAGCACGCTCAGGCGGGCGTCGCCGGAATTGGTGGCCAGCAGGTTGGGCAGGTCGCCGGCGTGGCGCGGGTGAGCGGCGTTGCCGGGATTGTAGTGGCCTCCGGCATCGGCAAAGGGCGAGGGGCCCTGGCCGCGGCCGCACTTCTTCTCATGGATATGAAAGCCGAAAAACCCTGTGGCCGTGGCCGGCAGGCCGGAAATATCCGCGTGCACCATGACGCCGCGCAGCGTCTGCACGAAGCGCACAGTCCCCCCGATGTTGGGATAGGCGGCGCTGCCCTTGATATAGGCCACGGCGCTCAGCGGCAGCAGGCTGGCGCGGTCCTCCTCCGAGGTGGACATGGTTATCCCCCCAATAGAATGCTGTAATACCAACAGCGTATGCAAAAGGGCGGCGATCTGACCGTACAGCACTGGGGTCAATCCTCAAAAGTACCGGAATAGCGCGTCAGACGGACGTTTTCCCGATGACAACAGACTTCCCAGCGGCTATAATGCACATGGTACAAGTATCTTCTATGCAGGAGGACTTTCCATGCGCACCAACAAGGAGCTTCCCGATTATCAGAACCCGAAGATGTTGCAAAAGGGCCGCTTGCCCGCCCATGCGACGCTGTTCCCCTTTGACAGCGAGCACGCCGCCCGCTTGGGCAACCGCCGCAGTTCCAGCCGCTATTTGGGCCTGGGCGGCGCTTGGCGCTTCCACCTGGCCGACCGGCCGGATCTGCTGCCCGGTGACTTCTGGGAGATCGACTATGACGACACCGATTGGGACGATCTGAGCGTGCCCAGCTGTTGGCAGATGGAAGGTTACGACATTCCCGTCTACACCAATGTCAACTACCCCATCCCCTATGACCCGCCCTATGTGCCCGACGAAAACCCCGTGGGCTGCTATCGCAAGTATTTCCGCCTGCCGGAGACCTGGGCCCGCGACCGTGTGCACATTACTTTTGAGGGCGTGGACAGCTGTTTCTACGTCTGGGTCAACGGCCACATCGCGGGCTTCTCCAAGGTGCCCCACATGCCCAGCGAATTTGACATCACCGACTTTGTGACCGGCGGCAACAACGTGGTGGCCGTGCAGGTGTTCCAATATTCCGACGGCACCTATCTGGAAGACCAGGACATGTGGCGCATGAGCGGCATCTTCCGCGATGTGTATCTGACCGCCCACGGCCACAGCTACATGCGCGACGCCTGGGTGGAAACCACCTTTGACGCGGAATATCGCGACGCCACGCTCAAGCTGCGCGCCGAAGTCGTATCCTCCGAGAGCGCGGCGGTGCGCGTGCGGGCGGATCTCTATGACGCCGAGTGGAATCTTGTAACCTCCCGGGAGTTGAGCTCCGCGCCCAAGTTTGGCACAGCGGCGCTGGAAGCCGAAATCCCCGTGGGCACGCCCGCCCAGTGGACCGCCGAGACGCCGGCGCTGTACCCGCTGCTGCTGACGCTGCTGGGCGAGGACGGCGCGGCACAAGAAGTCGTGCGCGTGAACGTGGGCTTCCGCGAGGTTCGTGTTCAAGGTGTGGAACTGCTGGTCAATGGCAAGTCCGTGAAGCTGCGCGGCGTTAACCGCCATGACACCAATTGCGACACCGGCCACGCCGTGGCGCTGGATGACATGGTCAAGGATATCACGCTGATGAAGCAGCACAACATCAACACTGTGCGCACCAGCCACTACCCCAACGACCCCCGCTGGCTGGACCTGTGCGACCGTTACGGCCTGTATGTCGTGGACGAGACCGACCTGGAAAGCCATGGCACATGGCCCGTGGGCAGGCCCCACGAGCTGGCCAACCACCCGGACTGGGAGGCCGCCTATGTGGATCGCGTGGAGCGCATGGTGCGCCGGGACCGTAACCACCCAAGCATCATCATGTGGTCCATGGGCAACGAGAGCGGTTTTGGCGAAAACCACCGAGCGATGATCCGCTGGACCAAAGCCAACGACCCCACACGCCCGGTGCATTACGAGCATGGCTACGATGCGCCGGATATGGATATCGTAAGCTGCATGTATCCCACCGTTGAACGGCTGTATGACGAAGCCCAGTGCAAGGACGATGTGCGCCCCTTCTTCATGTGCGAATATGCCCACGCCATGGGCAACGGCCCGGGCAACCTCAAGGAATACTGGGACGCCATATACGCGAACCCCCGCCTGATCGGCGGCTGCGTGTGGGAGTGGGCGGATCACGGCATCCGCGCCGAAAATGGCGACGACCAGCCGTTCTTCGCCTACGGTGGAGACTTCGGCGATCAGCCCAACGACGGCAACTTCTGCATCGACGGCCTGACGACACCGGAGCACGACCCCCACACCGGGCTTATTGAGCTGAAAAAGATCTACCAGCCGCTGCTGGCGGAGCACCTGGGCGGTGGGCGCGTGCGCATCACCAACCGCAACTATTTCACCGATCTTTCGTGGTTGGACGGCGTGTGGCGGCTGTGCCGCGACGGCGCTGCCGTGTGCAGCGACGACCTGGCCCCGCTGGATATTGCCCCCGGCGCCAGCCGCGAGTTTGAACTGGACCTGGGCGACCTTTCCGCCAACGGCGACTGGCAGCTGGAGCTGCTGTTCACCCTGCGCCGGGACACGCTGTGGGCCAGCCGGGGCTTCCTGGTGGCCCGGGAGCAGTTCGCCATAAAGGCCGCCACGACCCGCCCGCTGCACGCGGCGGCTCTGGCTCCCATCGACGTGAGCCTGATCGAAGGCGACGCCATGGTAACAGGCCGCGAGTTTGCGGCACTGTTCAGCCTGGACACCGGCCGCATGGAGTGGTTCGAGTTCCAGGGCCAGCCGATGATCTCCACCGCCGTGGAGCCCAACCTGTGGCGCGCCCCCATCGACAACGACCGCAATGTTATGGAACAGTGGAAGCGCGCCGGCCTGGACCGCCTGCAGGCCCGCGTCGTGGAGGCAGCCTTTGAGCAGCCTTCGCCCTCGGTGTTCCGCTTCACCGCCGAGACGGTGCACGGCGCGCCCAGCCTGATCCCGGCGCTGCGCCTGCGCAGCGAATACACGCTGTACGGCGACGGTACGCTGAGCTTCCGCTTCGATTTCCGCCCCGAGGGCGAGCTGCCCTCGCTGCCCCGCCTGGGCGTGACCATGGCGCTGGAGGGCAACGTGGACCGCGTCAAGTGGTATGGCCGCGGCCCCCATGAGAACTATTCGGACAAGAAGACAGCCGCCCATGTGGGCCTTTACAGCGGCACCGTGGCAGAGCAGCATGAGGAATATGTGCGCCCGCAGGAGAACGGCGCCAAGACCGACGTGCAATGGGCCATGATGCATGACGCCCGAGGCCTGGGCCTGCTGTTCGTCGGCGAGCCCACGTTCACCTTCTCCGCTCACGACTACACCGATCACGACCTTACGCTGGCCGAGCACACCTATGAGCTGGAGCGCAGCGAGTTCGTTCACCTGAACATCGACCTGGCACAGAACGGCCTGGGCAGCGCCAGCTGCGGCCCCGGCCCGCTGGAGCAATACATCCTGCCCGTGGCGCCGGCCACCCTGCGCTTTACGATGCGCCCGGCCGTCCACGGCAGCGACGATCTGTTCGCCGTGGCCCGCACATTGCCCGAGCGGGCTTAACCTCTCCGCACCCATCAAACGGAGCGCCGGGCATCTTCGGCGCTCCGTTTTTTATCGGCATCGTTTGCTATAACCGATTGTTTACTTTGTTAGAATATACAACTATAATAGGTAAACAACATATCGGGAGGGTTTTTATGGCAGGCATCGGCACCATCGCGTCGTTGGCCAATGACCTCGGTTTCACCGCGCAGGGGAACATCTGCTGGGGCATGCACGAGGGCTACTGGTTCGGCATCATCCAGGGGTTGCCGCGGAGCAACGAATTCCACATTTACACCGCAGCGCACTTCCCGGAAACCGCGGATATGAGCGCCATTTCCGCCGCGCTGGATGCGCTGAGCGCCGCCAAGGCCATCAAATCCTACTCCGTTTCCGCCCACGGCTATGAGATCGTGTTGCAGCCGGGCTTCACCGGCATCCAAAGCCGGAAGGTCGCCGACGCGATGCACGCGCTCGCGGACGCCATTCGTGCTCAGGGCGGCAAGCCGGCGTGCTTTCACTGCGGCAGCCACGAGGCGCTGTCCTTCGCGCAGATCAACGATATGCCGCTCAGCCTGTGCACCGATTGCCAAACACGCATCGAAGAGGCCATGCGCCAGCAGGAGGGCGACCATGCCCAGTTGCCCAACAACTATGCCCGTGGAATCCTGGGCGCGCTGCTGGGTGCGCTGCTGGGCGGAGTTATCTGGGTCGGCATCGGTCTGTTGGGCTATATCGCCGCCCTTGCCGGCACCGCCATCTCCTTCTTCGCCGTAAAGGGCTACACGCTGCTGGGCGGCAAGCTGAACCGCACGGCGGTGGCCCTCATCTGCCTGGTATGCGTGGCCGTTTTCGCGCTGGCGCAGTTCGCCACCAGCGACGCCCTGCTGATTCGCGACCTCATCAACGAAGGGTATGAGCCCAACTATGGGGAGATTTTCAAGGCGACCTTCGAGATCCCTTTCTTCGACAATGAAACCACCTCCGCCTTTATCAAGGATTCTCTGCTGGGACTGGTCTTCATGGTGCTGGGCAGTTGGGGCACGCTGCGCGCCGTAGGCCGCCAAGCCAGCAAACCGGCGGGCAGCCTGGTACGGCTGCAGGGCTAAGGATGTCACAGGAACAGGAAATCCCGCTGAACGGTGGGCGCATCACCCAGGGCGTCGTGCGCAAGGGCGATGTTGTGCTGCGCCCGGCCTGCGCCAACGCTGCCTTTGTGCACGCCGTGCTGCGCCATCTGGAAGAGAAGAACGTGGGAAGCGCCCCCCGTTTCCTGGGTATGGACGAGCGCGGCCGGGAGAAGACGACCTTTCTGGAAGGCTGGTCGCCGCGGGACCTAGGATGGTTTTCCGACGAGCAGTGCACCGCCGCGGCGCGCATCATCCGCACCCTGCACGGCGCTCTGGCTGGTTTCCATGGCTGTCCGCCCGGCCTCACCGTGTGCCACAACGACTTATCGCCGTGTAATTTCATGTTCCGGGACGGCCTGCCCTATGCCGTGTTCGATTGGGACAGCGCGGCCTTTGGCGCCGCCATGGACGACCTGGCCTATGCCGCGTGGATGTGGCTGGACATCGGGAACGATGAGCTCGCGCCGGGGGTAACCGCCCGCCGTCTTCGGCTGATGCTGGATGCCTATGGCGCGCGGGCCGAGGACCGCCTGGGCTTCTGTGGCCGCATGCACGCCCAGATGGCCCGGGTAGCCGGCGGGCGCTATCCCACCCAAGAGCAGGCAAAGGCCACCGCCGCGTGGGCGATGGCCTGCAATCGATGGCTTAAGGAAAACGAGGATGCCTTTGACATGAGCTCCCGCTAGGCGGCAAGCTGTGCTACGTTCGGCTTGTCCTACCGGTTCCGGTAGAAATCCTCATGCGCCCGGAAGAACGCGTCGATGTTAGCCCACGGCGACATCGGCGGAATGTCGCAGCCCGAGGAAAGCACCCAGTTGCCGTAATCCGCGCAGCGGCGCAGCAGATCGGTCGTCGCCTCGTAGACCGATTCCGGCGTGCCGTTGCGGAACTGGCTGGCCGGGTCCACATTGCCCATCACGATGATGTCCGACGGCACGAGCTTGAGCATCTCGTCCAGCTTGATGGCATTGCCGAAGTGATAGAGGCCGGCGCCGTTGCTCAGGATGGACTGGATCAACGGAATCGTGTTGCCGCAGTTGTGATAGGCGACCAGGAAATGATCGTCCTGCACCGCTTCCACGATGCGGCGCACATAGGGCGTGGAAAACTCATCGTTGAGAGTCGGCGAGAGCAGGCCCGCGGCGGGTTCGGCGATCACGACGCCGTTGGCGCCCACAGCCTTGTAGGCGCGGATGTATTCGATGGCGAATGCCGTGGCCTTTTCCAGCACGGTATGCACGATCTCCGGCTCATCATAGCACTTCATCATGATCTCGGTCATATCCATCAAGCGGCCGGACAGGGAGAAGGGCCCGATGACGCCGGCGAACACCGGCCGGTCGGTAATGAGCTGCGCCGCGCGGCCGATGGCCTCGATATACAGCCCCGTGCGGGCCGTACCCACCGCAGGCACTGCCAGCGCCGCCGCCTGCTCCGCCGTCTCCACGATGTGACCCACCACCGTGGGAACCTCGCTCTCGGAGAAGCGGATTGTGGAGCCTAAAGCCTCCGCCTCCACCGACAGGTCCATCATGCTGACCGACGCCGCCGTGGGGCATCTCTGTGCCACCCGCTGCATGCACCGAGCCTGCAGCGTGCTGTCAGAGATCATGGCCACCACATCGATGCCCTCCAACTGTATCGCCGGGAAGGACAGGATGGGCAGGGGCTTCTTGACCTTGGCCTGCCGCATCTCTTCCAACCATTGTTTCATATTGCGCTGCATAGGTATCCTCCGTTTTTTCTTTACAATACCTTGCATCAGGTTGCTGCTCAATCCACATTTCTGCTGTCAATGGTCAAAATTTGCTTTAATTGTATGCGGATTTCACACTATAGCAAAACCTTGCGAAGCACTGTGTTTTTTTGCTGTGTTTTTTGTGGAATAGCGCGGCCATATCACTTTATGGCTAGGCGAATTGCGGCGAAGGCCGTAGAAACAGTCCGTGTTTTCGGAGCCCTGGCATGGTATAATGAAATATCCTTTTCATGCCATGAGGGTATCGGTGTTTAGGGTTGCGTGCTGTGATGACGAGCAGGGAATGCTCGATGTTTTATACAACTATGTTCAAAGATGGTCCGTCGAGCGGCAGATACCAGCCGCAACGGCACTTTTTACCGATGCCATAGAGCTGTTCAGAGAGTTTGAATGCGAGCGTAAGGTCGATCTTCTCTTCATGGACATCGGGTTTACCAACGCCAACGGCTTTGACGTCGCCAAGATGATCCGCGACCGCAACAAGTCAGTCATCATCGTTTTCATCACCGGCACTCCACAGTATGCGGTTGATGGTTACCACATCGACGCATTCCGCTATCTGCTCAAGCCAGTGGCCTATGAGTCTCTGGCTGAGGTGCTGGATAGCGCCCATGCGAAGGTGAAGGCCCACGAAACGCAAACAATCATTCTGAGAGACCAATCGGGCATCGTCTCGGTGGCGGTGGATGACATCGTGTACATCGAGAGCATCCCGCATTACATCGTCGTGCACCTGGTGAACGGCAAGACATACAAATGCAGGGGCACAATCCGTGAACAAACCCAGCGACTGCATGGAACGGGCATCCTGCAATGCCATCGCGCCTTTCTGGTGAATGCCTCTCACATCCACAGGCTGCAGGCCGGCTCCGTCCAGATGAAAACCGGTGAGACCATACCGGTGAGCCGGAGCATGAGAAAAAGCGCACTGTCCCAACTGATGAGGAAGGCCGGAGGTACCTTGTGAACATTGAAAACAAGCTTTTCTGGTTTATTGCGGAAAGCGCGGTGAACCTATTGGAGGTCGCCGGCATTCTGTGGTACATCCATGTGAAGCTGGATACAGGGCGGACTCGCATGCCCCTGGTCTATCTGAGCGGCGCTGTGCTGACGACGGTACTGTGCATGTTCAACTTCCTGGCTGTAGCCGACGGTATCCGTTTGCCGGCTTTAGCCCTGGCCTTCGTCGGGTATGCGCTGCTCATATACAAAGGCCCGCTGGGCCGAAGGATCTTTCAGCCTCTGCTGGCCTATGTACTGCTGGGCGTCTCCGATCTGGTCGCAATTTCCCTGCTGTCCTTCATACCGGGCGCATCCTTCGATCTGTTCACAGAGCCCACGGTTTACCGCTTTCAGGGCATGCTCGCGACCAAGATTCTGTTCTTCTCGGTCATCTTTTTCATCTCCAAGCAGAAGGAGAGCGGGATTGTCGGCCGCGGCACGTGGATGCTGTTCCTGCTCGTTCCCGTCATCAGCGGATCCATCCTGGGCATCCTGATCAACTACGAGCTGCGCCTGAATGATCGCAGCTCCATTCCGCTTTTATTGGCAACCATCGGCATTTTTACGATCAACTCGGTGGTTCTGCTGCTCCTTCGGGTGTTGTCCAGCAACACGAGAAAGCTGCTGAACCAAGAGATGATTTTGCAACAGTACGACATACAGACCAAGTATTTCGCCGAAATCAAATCCTCCAACGACAACCTGCGTGGGTTTCGCCACGACCTGAACAACCATCTGCAGGTGCTGCATGGATATATCAGCCTTGGGAAGTATGAGAAAGCCAACTCATATCTCAATGAGATCGGCGATTTTATGGCTTTGACGGGCAATGTCACCAACACGGGGCATGATCTTCTGGATGCAGTGATCGGAACGAAGATCACGTACGCGCGTAAGCTCAATATCCGTACGGACATTATTCTGCAGGTGCCAACCGACCTTCCCCTTGCGCAGATGGAACTGTGCTCGGTGCTGAGCAACATTCTGGACAACGCCATCGAGGCCTGCGAGCGCCTAAAAACCAACCCGCTGCCAAAAGAGCTGACGCTTAAAATTGATCAGTTCGCCGGCCATTTGCGCATTCTGCTTCGGAACAGCGCTGTTTTGGAAGGAAAAGCGGACCTGACCAACTTGATCACAAGCAAAAAGGAACCCGGCCACGGAATCGGCCTGTCCAACATGAAGCGCGTGGTGGCCGATTGTGGCGGACAGGTGCAGTTTGATTATGGACAAAATGAGTTTACCGTACTGATTCTGATCCCATTGAAAGGCTGAACGATCCGTCCGTGCGCAAAAACCAACCTTTTGTGCATATTTATTGCATTTCCTTTTTCAAATTGTTATTTTTATGTTGAAAAGTGGTGTTTGCATATGATAGATGCCATGGCTCAGCGAATCGCATCTTTTCTTGTCCGGAAGGGCGCCGCGGCTCCCGATGATGTCGACGTGCAAGTTTACGGCTTGCAGGTCATACTTTCCACGTCCATCAACCTGACAGCCTCCCTCCTCTTGAGCCTCCTAATGGAGCAGCTACCCTTCGGCGTTTCCTTTCTGATAACGTTCATCCTGCTTCGCCGCTTCACCGGGGGGTATCACGCCAACTCCTATCTTGGTTGCTTTCTATCGCTGCAAGCGGTGTTGTTCGTGGGTTTTGCCGCCCAACGTCTGTATGAAAGCGGTATGTCCGTCGTGGTTCCTTACGTGCTGACTGCGGCATCCGCCGTACTGATTTTCCTGCTGGCCCCGATAGACCATGAAAACAAGCCCAGTACCCCGGCCTCCCGCAGGAAGTTCCGTTTCCTTTCCCGGCTTATGACGCTGGCGATGGCGGCATGCACCGCCTTGGGCTTGATGTGGGAAAGCACGGTCGGCTATGCGTTGGGCATTCAAATGGCTTTGTTTGCGACCGGCTGCCTGTTGGTCGTGGCAAAAATACAGAAGAAAGGAGGAGCTTCATCATGAAAAGACTGTTACAGACGAATTTCTTGAAGGCACTCTCCTGGACGGTCGCGGCTGTCGCCGCAATTTCTGTAGGCACTTTCTCGATTTGGGTCATCCATCAGCCCAAGGTTCCGGCCAAGTTGATGAAGTAAGGACTTCGTGCACGCACCGCGGAAACCGTCAGGTTTCCGCGGTGCTGTTATCTTTGGTAGCAAGAACTTCGCTAGTTTAAGCGGCGGTATGGAATAGACAAAAAAACTCCCGAATGAAGTTCATTCGGGAGCAAAAAAACCTATGCCGAGTATCACATGTTCAGAGATTACCCTTTAGCCCCAGCGCCTCGGCCTGCTCGCGCATGCCCAGTATCGTCTGGCGAATCAGCTCGTCCAGCTCCATGCCCAGCATCTGTGCGCCATCGGCGATGACCTGCCGGTTGACGCCCGCGGCGAAGGCCGGCGTCTTGTATTTCTTTTTGACCGAGCTGACCTCCAGGTCCAGCAGGCTCTTGCTGGGGCGCATCACGGCCACGGCGGCGATGAGACCGGTCAGCTCGTCGGTGGCGAAAAGCGCCTTCTCCATCACATGCTCGGGCTTGCAATCCACGCTCACCAGCCCCCACCCGTGGCTGGCCACGGCGTGCACGATGTCTTCATCCACGCAGCGCTCCCGCAGAATCTCCTGCGCCTTGCTGCAGTGCTGCTCGGGGAACTGTTCAAAGTCGATGTCGTGCAGCAGGCCCACGACCGCCCATTTTTCCTCGTCGCCGGCATTCAGCAGCCTGGCGAAGTGGCGCATCACGGCTTCCACCGCCAGCGCGTGGCGGATGTGCCAATCATCCTTGTTGTATTCCCGCAACAGCGAGAGGGCCTGTTCTCTGGTCGGTATCATATGCCCTCCGCCGCTATGCCGAAGCCACGGCGATCAGCGCTACAAGCGCCAACAGAGCCACGGCGACGCCGCCGGCGCGGAAGATCAGCAGCGACTTGGCGGTGTCGGTGCCGCTGAAGATGCCGCCGCCCTTGGCGGATTCCACGACGCGGCCGGCGAAGAGCGACAGCAGCACGCCAGCCACCAGCAGCAGCGCCAGCACCAGCACCCAGCCCCAGGACACGCCTGTGGGGATGCCACCAGCCTGCGTGTTCACGTTGAAGGCGCTGCTTACCAGGTCATAGTCTGCCTGGCGCAGTTCGGTATCCCAGGGAACCTGAACGGTGGCGGGCGCACCGGCCTTGTTCAGTGTGACAGCCAGCTTGCGGTTGTCCGGCAGCGTGATGTCGGCTACGCCGCGCTCCAGCGTGGCGAAGGGCTTGCCGTTGAGCTCGATGTGTACGGCGCCGCCATTCTTCTTCCACGACCAGGTGTTGTCGCCTTCGGGATAGCTGAGCTTACCATCGGCCGTGCGGGTAAAGCCCTGCAGATTGGTGCAGCCAGCCATGATCACGGACAGCAATACGATCAGCGCCGCCAACGCGGCAAAGGCTTTCTTACGAGCAGTCATCTCTTGTGCTCCTTTCCAGCGGAAGGCCACAAAGGGCCCTGGTACAGTTCTATTTTACCATATCGGACGAAGGTTGAATATGTACCCGCTCCAATCTGCGCCCTGTTTCACGATTTTTGGCAAATTATCCAAGATATATACCTGCGCCGATGTGCGAATGATAGATTTGCTTAATGCGAACACCTGTGCTATACTCTGGGCAGTGCATACGAGAGAAGGAACGCCTATGGACAGGATGCAAAAGCTGGAAATTCTCGGAGAAGCGGCAAAATACGACGTCGCCTGCGCCTCCAGTGGCTCCGCCGGCCGCAAGGGCACTTTTGGCTCCACGGCAGCCGGGGGCATCTGCCACGCGTGGACCGGAGACGGCCGCTGCATCTCGCTGCTCAAGGTGCTGCTGAGCAACCGCTGCATGTACCGCTGCGAATACTGCGCCGTCAGCGCCGCGCGCGACATTCCCCGTGCCTCCTTTGAGCCAAGGGAGCTGGCCGACATCGCCGAGGACTTCTATCGCCGAAACTACATCGAAGGCCTCTTCATCAGCTCCGCCGTGCAGCGCTCGCCGGACCACACGATGGAGCAGATGTGCGAGGTCGCGCAACTGCTGCGGGATCGGGGGTTCGGCGGCTACATCCACATGAAAGGCATCCCAGGCGCCAGCCGCGCCCTCATCGAGAAGGCCGGCCGCCTGGTGGACCGTATGAGCATCAACATCGAGCTGCCCAGCGAACGCAGCCTTTTGAGCCTGGCTCCGGATAAGAACGCCCGGGCCATCCTGCAGCCCATGGGGTTGATAACCGGGCTCATACAGGCCGGCCAAGAGGAGCGCCGCCGCCTGCCCAGCGCACCGCCCTTCGTGCCGGCGGGGCAAAGCACCCAGCTCATCGTGGGCGCCTCGCCGGAGAGCGACCTGACCATCCTTCGTCTAAGCGAGGCATTGTACAGGAAGTACACGCTGAAGCGGGTGTATTATTCGGCTTTCGTGCCGATGCCCTCTCCCAAGATCCCCTATCTCGACAAGCCGCCGCTGCTGCGGGAGCACCGGCTGTATCAGGCTGACTGGCTGCTGCGGTTCTATGGCTTTACGTCCACCGAGATATTGGAATCAGGCTCGCCCTCTTTGGACCTGGACCTGGACCCCAAGAGCGCGTGGGCGCTTCGCCACCCCGAGTATTTCCCGGTGGACGTGGCCACCGCCCCCCTGAGCGACCTGCTGCGGGTGCCGGGCATCGGCCAGGTGTCGGCCATGCGGCTGGTGCAGGCCCGGCGCTTCGGCGGCTTGACCTTTGAGGATGTCAAGAGGGCCGGCGTCGTTATGAAACGCGCGTGCTATTTCATCATCTGCCGTGGCAGCCGGCTGCCGGAGACGCGGGTGTCCCAGGCTCAACTGCGCATGCGGCTGATGCCCATGAGCCGCGTGCCGGAGATCGTGAACGGCCACCAGATTTCCTTGTTCGAGCCCACGGGCGACGACGCCTACGGCGCACTGGCGCTTTCGCCGCCCCGCTCCGCCGGCAGCCTGATGCTCGTGCAGTGACACCGTCTGGACCGGGAGGAGGGCTATGAACGTTGTTTATGTGTGTGATGGCAGTTTTGAGGGAATGCTCAGTGCCGTCTATGATACGTGGTATTGCCGGCAGGACACGGTGCTCAACATCCTGCCGGCGCTGCCCGCGCAGCCGGATTTCCTGATCACCTACAAGCACATCGCCACCGATGAGACCAAAGCCTCCAAGGTATACTCGGCCATTACGAACAAAATCACGCCGGACGCCGCCACATCGGTCATGATGTGCTGGTTCTCCGGCCAGGAAGATGCGGGCAGGCTGATCTTGAACTATCTGCGGCTGGGCTTTGCCACCGGCCCCACGCTGGTGGAGATGGAGACCCACCGCCACGTGCGCCCGCTGCACGCCGCCGCCGCCCGCGTGGGCCGCGAGGCCCACAAGATGACCGGCCTGCTGCGCTTTTACAAGACCAAGGAGGACTGGTATTGCTCGATCATCGAGCCGCAGTACTTCATCCTGCCCATGCTGGGCCAGCACTTCGCCCAGCGTATGGCTGACTCTCAGTTCATGATCTACGATAAGAACCGGGAGCTGTCGGTGGCCTTCGACGGCAAAGAAATTATACTGGTTCCCGGCAAGCTGATAGAGGCCGCGCCTGCCTGCGAGGAGGAGGAATACCTGCAGCAGATGTGGCGGCGCTACTTCGACACGCTGGCCATTGTAAACCGCCTGAACCCCAAGCTGCAAAGCCACAACATGCCCAAGCGCTACTGGAAGCACCTGGTCGAGAACCCATACGGAGCCATGGCGAAACATTTGGCGAAATAAGCAATGCAAAGGGAGTGAACGGGATGTACGAACGCCTGTTGGACAAGACCACCGCGCCTGACGAGGGCGCCATTGCCGCCACGTTGGGGCAGGCTGCCCTGGCACTGTTGAACGCTCTGGAGCACGAGCTCTCCTCCCGCTATGACCTGCGCCGGGAGTTGCGCTTCCCCTTTGGCAAAGGCTACGGCTGGGGCTACAAATACGCCCACCGCAGCCGGCACCTGTGCTACGCCTTCTTCGAGCAGAGCTCCTTCACCGTGACGCTGCAGCTGGGCGATGATGCCGTGGACGCCGTGGAAGAGCTGCTGCCCGCCCTGACCCCCGCCACCGCAAAGCTTTGGGCCGACCGCTACCCGTGCGGCGAACGCGGCGGCTGGTTACATGCCCGCGTCACCGACACAGCGGTGCTGGCCGACATCGTCGCGCTGCTGGCCGTAAAGCTGCCGCCCCGGTTCCCTCGGTAAACAAGGCTGCCCTTTTCTACTCCTTGCTCTTCACATAATCGAACAGCGTCAGCCTTTGGCTGAAGGCGTATTCACCCGTCTTGACATACCCGTGCTTTTCGTAGAAGTGGTGATTGCGGAAGTTCAAATGTGGCGTATCCAGCGTGAAGCGGCAGGCACCGGGATACTGTGCCTCCAACGCGTCCAGAAACCAGCCGCCCACCCCCTGGCCCTGCCAGTCAGGGTGGATGTAAATGCGGCTGACACGCACCTCGCCATCTCCCTTATCGGTCATGTGGCCGCCACCGACGATCTCGCCGTCGGCCAGCAGCACATAATACTCATTGTAGCGAATCTTATGGGTCAACCGTGCGCGGCTCTCGTTGGCAGGGCAGGATGGGTCGTCACCGTAGCGCACGATGTCCTCGGCAAAGGCCAACCGCTGCAGCGCGTACAGCGCCGCGGCGTCGGCGGGGCTCGCGCGGCGCAATTCCAGCTTCACAGCGTCCAATTTTCACTCCTCATGCGTTCATATTCTTCCAGGATCGGCGCAAAGGCCGGCTGCTCCGGGTCCAGACCGGTAAGCTCCCACAGGGCCCGGCCCGCACCCAGCATGGCGATGCGCTGCTGCACCTGGGCCGCCGCCGGGTCTGTGGGCTCGGCAAAGCACAGCGCCGCGGCGATGCCCCGGCAGATGTGGCGCGGCGCAATGCTTTGCTCCACGCACAGCCGCGCAGAGCCGGCCAGGCGGTCGTCAGGGGCCAGCTTGCGCAGCGGGTCGCGGCCCACCCGAGCCACCGTGTCTCCCAGCAGCGGGTTGTCAAGACGGACCATCAGGTCGTCGGCGAAACCCCGCAGCTCCAGCGCGTCCACACCGTGCCTGGCCGCCAGCGCCGCACCGCTCTCGGCCAGCGCCCCGCGGACTACCGCAGCCAGCTCCGGATCCTCCACGGCCTGCACAATGGTATGATAACCCTTGAGGGAGCCCAGATATGCCAGCATCGCGTGGCTCATGTTGTGCAGGAACAGCTTGCGCTCGATGTAGAAGGCGAAGGGTGCAAAGGGCTTGATGCCCACGATGGGCGGCACGGGGCCCTTGAAACCCTGGGCGTCCACCGGCAGCTCAGCGTAGGGCTCCGCCCACACCCTTAGCGGATTGTCCCCCTGCATGTCCGCCGTGGGCACCGGCACCATGCGGCCGATGGAGGCTTCCACCAGCCCTACGCGCTGCTCCAGCAAGCCGTGCAGCGAAGGATCCAGATGCGTGCGCAGCAGATCCCGCAGCAGGCGGTCGGCGTGCAGCAGATTCTCACAGATCAGGATGTCCAACGGACGCGTATCACCGGCCTGCCAGCGCAGCTCCAGCCCCCGGGCGATCACCGGCGCAATGCGGGGCAGGATGTTGGCACCCACCGCCGTGGCCATCACATGGGCATCGGCAATCTCCCGGGCGGCGGCTTCGGCGTCCATGGAGTTGACGCCGCGCACGGGGCTCACCGTTTGCTCCTGCCAGCCCTGCGGAGACACCAGCCGCAGCGGGTAAGCGCCGTCGGCATTCAGCGCGTCGATGACGGCGGCATTGATATCCAGGAACACGACCTCATAGCCCGAAAGGCTGAACAGCTGGCCCAAGAAACCCCGGCCAATGCTGCCCGCGCCGTACATTATTGCCTTCACTTTTGTTTGCGTGCTCATAATCCGATCCTTCCCGGTTCATAAAATTGCAGCAGAACGCCATCCGCCGTGGTCACGGTGAACAGATCCGCGCCCCAGTCGGTGCGCGCAACCGGCGAAACCTGCTCCCAGCCCCGCGCTAAAATGCTCTCACGCAGCGCTCGAACCGCCCACACCTTGGCAAACACCGCCACCTGGCCCACACAGGGCTCCCCCTGCATCAGCTGCACATAGCGCACCCGCGCGCCCGGCGCCGCGGCGGCCATCTGGGGCAGCACCAGGCCATAGGCGCCCCGGCCATTTTCATCCCACGCTTCCAGGAACCCCTGCCACCCCAGCACGTGTTTGAACCATGATAGCGTCGCCTCCAGGTCCAGGCTGTGGTACACTGCCTCGTTTTCCACGACGTGGTGGCCGGGCAGCTCGGCAGACTGCAGGAAGGCCTCCCGCAGCTCCCGGTCGGTCAGCAGGCGGTCCACGGTGCTCTGGTCGCAATAGGCCAGCGTGTCCATCAAAGCCCCCAAGTTCATACCACCGGCAAAGGCTTGCAGGAATGCTGCGCCGTGCTCCAGATCCGCGAGCTCCTGCCGCACCCGCTGCGGCAGCTCTTGCCCCGACCGTGCAGAACCCAGTAGCGCCAGCTGCGCAGGGTGCGAAAGGCGCACGATGCTGTGGGCGTAAGTCTTGAGCACCTCCTGTTGTTCCATGGCCAACCTCCCCTTATACTGTCACGATTATAACAGAAAATGTAAATTATGAACAGAAAAGAGCCGTCCGGCGAACCGGACGGCTCCTTGTGCCTTTGGAGAATTTGGATTACTTCTTGGTGGCCAGGAAGGCGTCAATCTGGGCCTGCACATCGGCCAGGCATGTCTCCAGACCAGCGGCCTTGGCCTCTGTCTCGAACTTGGGCAGTTCGATGGCGGGGTCCACAGCGCCGCAGTTCAGGGGCTTGGTGTACTTGGCAGCCACGTTGTCATAGGCAGCCTTCTCATTGGTGATCTTATCGGGGTTGTAGCGGAAGCCCAGCAGGAAGGAGGGCTGCCCTTCAGAGATATAATTCTTCAGCAGCTCGAACTTCTTGGGGTTCTCGGTGTCGGCCACAAAGTGGTTGAACTGGCTGCCCAGTGTCCACAGCAGAACCTGGTTGGTGTAGCCGTTGTCCGCGACAACAGAAACCACGTTGTCGGACACCGTCTTGTAGTTGGTGCCCTCGATGCCCCAAGCCAGCAGGTTGACGGCGGTCTTGTCCTGATGGATCAGGTTGATGAACATCATGGCACGGTCGGGATCCTGGGAAGTCACGGGGATGGCCAGCATGGAGCCGCCGCAGTCAGCAGAGTGAACATACTTGGGCCCGATGGTCTGCTCGACTAGTTTGAGCTTGCCGTCGCGGCTCTGAGCGCCCAACTCGTCGGCTTTGATGTTGTTGCCCTTGAGGGGCTGCGAAACGGCGAACCAGCCGTCGGCGATGATACGGTCATTGTACTTGAAGGCATCCAGCGCGGAGTCAGGATGGATGTAACCAGCCACATACCACTTACGCATGAGGTCCAGGTGGGTCTTGTACATGGGGTCGGTGTACTTCCAGTTGACCTTTGTGGTGCTGCCATCCTCGGGGATGTAGGCATCGCCGAAGTCAGAAGCGGGGCCAAAGTTCTTCAGGTGATACGCGTTGCCGTCAGCCAGATAGGGGATGACGTCGGGCTCGCTGGCCTTGATCTGGGCCAGCATGGGCTCCAGGTCTTCTTCCTTGGTGATCTTGGAGATGTCAAAGCCGTACTTATCCACCAGCGCCTTGTTGAAGATCAGGCCGCCGGGAACCAGCAGTTCCTTCTCAGTGGGAATGCCATAGTTGACGCCGTTGATCTGGGAACCTTGAATGAACATCTCGCCAAGGGAGGCAACCGTCTCAGGAGCGTTCTTGGTCAGCAAGTCATTCAGAGGCTGGAACAGACCCGCTGCCACGTCACGGCTGTAGCCCCACCAGTCGGCGGTGAAGCACACATCGATTTTGTCGCCGGCGGACAGGGCGGTCGTGACCTTGGAGGGCCAGTCTCCCCAGCTGACCATGGTCGTCTTGACCGTGGCGTTGAACTTCTCGGTGGTGATCTTGCTGAGCTCAGCGTCGATGTCGCCCATCTTGTCATAGGGGCCGTTGGCCAGCATGAAGTAGTCGATGACGTAGGGATCGAGCTGCACCGGAGCCGGCGCGGCAGCGGATGTCTCCGTGGCGGCGGTGGGCTGCTCGGGAGTGGGCGTGGCCGCGTCGGCACTGGCCGAGGCCACAGGAGCCGCGGACGGGCCGGCAGACTGGCAGCCGGTGAGGGCCACAGCCATGGCCATGAACACGGCAACCACTGCCATCAACGTCTTGAGGGACTTACTCATGTCTTACATTCCTCCTTCTTATTTTCACGGGTTACCCGTAAACTTGTCATCCTTTTAGTGCGCCTATGGTCAGACCCTTGACGAAATACTTTTGGAAGAAGGGGTAGGTGAAAATGACCGGGCCCACAGTGATGACCGCCATGGACATTCGGAAGCTCTCATCGGGCAGCTTGGTCAACTCGCCTTGCACATTGGCCGTGCCACCCATTTGGCTGGCGGCTTGCTTAAGGAAGCGGATGCTGTTGAGCGAACGGTAGATCATGTACTGCAGGTTTGTGTATTCGTCACTCCTGGTGAGCATCAAGCAAGTGAAAAAGTTGTTCCAGATTCCGATGACCGCAAACAGGGCCACGGTGGCCAGGCCAGGTAACGCCAATGGCAGCACGATCTGTATCAGCGTGCGCCACTCGCCGGCGCCGTCAATGCGGGAGGATTCTATGATCTCATCGGGTATCTGCGTCTTGAAGAACGATCGCATGACGATGACCCAGAAGGCGGAAAAGCCCAGGGGGATGAACAGCGCATAGATGTTGTCGTAGAGGCCCAGCACCTGTCTGCACACGATGTAGTACGGCACCAGACCGCCGCTGAAGAGCATCGTGAAAAACAGATAAAACGTGAAGAACTTCGTGTAACGAAAGTCCTTGCGGCTGAGCGGGTAGGCATAGAGCGTGACCAGCACCAGGCAGATGGCCGTGCCGGCCAGCGTGGCGACGATCGTGTTCCTGTAAGCGGTGCCTACCAAATTCATCTTAAACAGGTATGTATACGCCTCGACGGAGAATATCGGGGGGATGATACGGTAACCGTGTTTGAGGATCTGGTCTTCCTGGGTGAAACTGACGCCGATGATAATCAGCATTGGCAGGATGCAAGCCAGCGAATACAAGATAAAGATCAGATGCAGCACGGCGGTAGCGCCGGGGCTGACCGTGTTGATAAGCTTGGGTTTCTTGTACGCCAACCGCGCAGGTAAGGTCGATGATTTCACGCTCATATCATACCTCCTGTTTAAAACAGCGCCATGTCGGGTTGCACCCGGCGCACGATCAGATTTGTGGTCAGGATCAAGATGAAACCGACCAGCGACTGATAGAGGCCGGCGGCGGCGGCCAGGCCAAACTTGCCTCCGTTTGTCATCGTGTTGTAGACATACACATCGATGACGTTGGACACATCGCGCAGAGCACCGCTGCCGTTTGGCATGCTGAAGAACATGTCGAAGTCGGAGTTGAAGATACGACCCACGGCCAGTATGCTCAGCAGCACCATGATGGGCACCAACTGCGGGATGGTGATCTTGCGGATCTGTTGGAAGCGGCTGGCGCCGTCGATGGCCGCGGCTTCATACATTTCCTGATCCAGGCCAGCGATGGTGGCCAGATAGATGATGCTGCCATTGCCTGTATACTTCCACAGATTGAAGAACACGAAGATGAACGGCCAAGCCTGCGGCGTGGTGTACCAGGACACCGGGGCGATACCGAAGAGCTTGGTGATTTGGTTGACGACGCCCAGATCGGTGCTGAACAGCGCGAAAGCCAGGTAGCTTACGACGATCCAGGAGATGAAGTACGGGAAGAAGAAAATGGTCTGATAGAGCTTGGCCGCCTTGCGATGTACCAGCTCATTGATGGCCAAAGCCAGGGCTACGCTGGCGAACAGGCCCAGCAAGATAAACACCAGATTGTAAAGGACGGTGTTGCGCGTGATGTTCAGCGCATCGGGCGTTGTGAAAAGAAACTGGAAGTTTTTGAACGCCACCCATGGGTTCTTGTAAATGAGTCCGTAAATGAATGGGTTTTGCAACCAAAAGCCCTTGGGCGGCATGGCGAGTTTGAACTCCTTGAACGCCATGATGATACCGGGCATGGGCAGATAGGCGAACAACAAGAGGAACGAGAATCCCGGCAGCAGCATCGTGCCAAAGGCTAGATGCTTTTTGAATTCCCCCTTCCCCCATTTCCTTCTGCGTTTGAGCGGTTTTCCAGCGGTCTTCACCGTGTTCTGCAACACCGTCATTTCAATCCTCCCAATCCATGTCGATTCATTTTATGCATTCTAACCGGGAATCGTTTTCATTTTCTACACGTCTTTAATCATGCGAAAACATTGCGTCTCGGGTTTTCTGTACTTTTTATTGTATATGACTCCAGTCATTTTGTATGTTGGTTACATATTTCTTTCAATTCCATACATTCCACATGCTATTTGTTTATTATACGGACACGATATGTGAAATGCAACAAATTATACTGAGGTTTTATCTCCAGATTGTCTAGCCAACCTTGCAAGCCAATTGTCTAGCCAACTGCTTTGGTATCAAACAGAAGAAAAACAACCCGGCTGCCGATGGAACGGCAGCCGGGTCAAACGACTTATTGCTTGTGCAGTTCGTTACTCCATGCTCATGGTGCAAGCCGACAGAAATGCATCGATCTCCGAGCCTTCCAGAATCTCCAGCTCAAAGCCGAATTGCCTGCAGCCGAATGCCTCAATGCTCTGCAGGCTGCCCCAGGCGCGCTCCTTGCTCTTGCCCTCCACATGGCAGTTGGCAGGCTCAATGCCCAGCGCGTAGTCGCCGGAAGCCATGCACTTCCATTCCGTGGTCACCGGCAGGCGGCGCACATTGTAGCGCAGCGCCACGGCCAGATCCAGCGCATGGTTGCGCAGCAGCACGCAAGTGTTTCCCTCTTCGTCTGCCGGCATGTCGTGATAGAAGCACTGCTCGGCATAGCCGTCCTGCGGCCCGTGGAAGCCGCGGCATTGGGCAGTGCCCTTGGCGGCCACTTCGTCGCGGGGCCGGGAGGCGGCGCCCCGGGGCAGCAACAATTGTAGGTCCGGCCCCAGGAATGGGAAGCCGAAGTTGATATGGTACAGCAGCATCAAATCTTCTGAGAAGCACGCTTCGTTGTGCACCTCGTCCAGCACGCGGATGCGCTTTTCACCCAGCGACGTCTCGATGCGCCGGCGCAGCACCAGGTTTTCACCAAAGAGCCGGGCCTCGCGCATCTCGCCGCTCAGGGCGATGCGGTAGTCGTCACCGTGCCAGGCTGCCTCCACGGCGAAATTGTCCGCCGCAATGTTGCCGATACGGCCGTGCAGCGTGTGCTGCTCGCCCATATCCTCACCGCCGGCGCCGGCGTTGCGCAGGCCGCAGGTGTCCAGCAGCCCACCCTGGAAGTAGTGGTGGAACTCTCCCAGCGGTGCAAAGTACTGCGGCGCTGTAACGCCGGCCTTGGCCACGAAACCCAGGTTGATGCCTTTGTAGCGCACGTCGAAGATGTCCATGCACTTGTCAGGCAGTACGGTAAACTCCAGCGCGCCACCGGTCTTTACGGCCACAGCCTTGGAGCCGCCACCTCTGCCGGTCAGCATTTGCGTGACCCGCGCCTCTGCCAGTTGGCTGATGTGGCCCACGCTGCGCAGAATCTCCTGCCGGGTCATTTCCTTGCCCAGATACTTTGCCATAACCCATCCTCCCTTCAGTCGACGCCGTGTGGCGTTATTCCTAAAAACAGGGCCTTCGCCTGTCTGTATGAAATCTTCAAATCCACACATCATTATAACAGAAAGCGCAACGCATGGGAGTCGCCCACCGTTGCTCCGTTGCGAAAATACCGGAAATGTGATAAAATGAAACAAATTCGTAACAAAATTGACAATTGCATATCTTTGACCGGCACAATAGAAAAGGAGCGATCCCTCGATGGTGATGGAAAGTACCGAAAAGGCCTTTGACGCAGAGCATTTGGGCGTGATCGGCATGCGTGGATGTGAAGAACTGGCGCAAAGCGTGGACAGCTACCTGCGTTGGTGGCACCCGGAAGACACCGACGAAACCCGCAGTCTTAAGTCAACCCGTAGTTTTCTGATTTCCGCCACCTGTCCCAGGTTTGGCTCCGGCGAGGCCAAGGGCCTCATCCGCCAGTCGGTTCGCGGCCATGACCTGTTCATCATCTGCGACATGTTCAACTATGGCGTGACCTATCGCATGTACGATCAGATTGTACCCATGAGCCCTGACGACCATTACCAGGACCTCAAGCGCATCATCTCAGCCTGCGGCGGCAAGGCCAGACGCATCACCGTGATCATGCCCATGCTCTACGAGGGGCGACAGCACAAGCGCAGCTCCCGCGAATCTCTGGATTGCGCCATCGCTCTGCAGGAGATCGTGCACATGGGCGTGGACAACATCATCACCTTCGACGCCCATGACCCGCGCGTGCAGAACGCCATTCCGCTCAGCGGTTTCGAGAATGTAAAACCCTCCTACCAGATGCTCAAGGCCCTGGAAAACCAGGTGCCGGACATCAGGTTCCACCGGGACAAGCTTATGATCATCTCCCCCGACGAAGGCGCCATGGGCCGCTGCATCTATTATTCGTCGGTGCTGGGTGTGGACCTGGGCATGTTCTACAAGCGCCGCAACTACTCGGTCATCGTAAACGGACGCAACCCCATCGAAGCCCATGAATATTTGGGCGCCGATGTGTCGGGTAAGGACGTCATTATCGTGGACGACATGATCTCCTCGGGCGAATCCATGCTGGACATCGCCAAGCAGCTCCACGAGCGCAAAGCGCGGCGGGTGTTCGTGTTCTCCACCTTCGGTCTGTTCGTGGAAGGTTTGCAGGCCTTTGACGATGCCTTCGAGGCCGGCATGATCGAGAAGGTTTTCACGACCAACCTGATATACCGCACACAGGAGTTGCTGCGCCGCAAGTGGTATGTGGAAGTGGATATGTCCAAATACATCGCCTACATCGTGGATACGCTGTATCAGGACAAGTCCATGAGCGGGCTGCTCAACCCCGCGGATCGCATCAAGGCGCTGGTAGATCGCAACAGATAGCGCATATCCATAAAGCAAGGGTACACGGCCAGGCACTCAACAGATTGACAAGGAGATGCGCGCATGTCGGTGTTGAAGGTCATGCAGGTTGGGATCGGCGGTTACGGTGAGGCATATCTCAAGCCGATGCTGGAGAATCTGCCCAACGATCGCTGGGAGCTGGTTGGCGTGGTGGATCCCATGGCTGATAAAAGCTCTCTGTTTTCGCAGATCGTCGAAAAAAGGATCCCCGTCTACTCCTCCATCGAGGAGTTCTACACAGACGCAAGCGCCGATCTTGTCATCATCGCAGCGCCGATCAGCTTCCATCGCTTCTACACGGTCTTCGCGCTGGAGCATGGCAGCAACGTGCTGTGCGAGAAACCCATTGCCGCCACGATGAGCGACGCCGAGGCGATGCGCGAAGCCGAACAACGCTTCGGGAAGTTCGTAGCCATCGGGTTCCAGTGGTCGTTCTCCGACGCCATGCTCGCGGCCAAGCAGGATTATCTGGACGGCAAGTTTGGAAAGCCTGTTCAATTCAAAACCCATGTGCTGTGGGCGCGGGGATGGAACTATTACGCACGAAACAATTGGGCCGGCCGATATCGGGACCGGCAGGGGAATTGGGTGCTGGATTCCGTCGCCCACAATGCCACAGCCCACTACCTGCACAGCCAGTATTTCATGCAGGGTACGGCGCTGGACCGCAGCGCGCAGCCGGTGACCCTGCAGGCGGAGCTGTATCGCGCCAACGACATTGAGAATTTCGACACCTGCGCGCTTCGGGCAGTGACGGACACGGGCTGCGAAGTGCTCTACTATGCAACCCACGCTGTGGACCGGCACGACGAGCCGGTGTTTGAGTACCGCTATGAGCGGGCCACTCTGCGATACAACGGCGGCAGCGGCGCTCCGCAAAACCGGCTGATCGCAAGCTACCCCGACGGTACAACCAGGGAGTATGGCAGTCCCGATCCGGGAACCTACGGAAAGCTGATGACCTGCCTGGACGCCATCGAATCTGGCAAGCCCGTACCCTGCGGCATCCAAACCGCCATGGCGCACCTGATCACGATCAACTACCTGGCCGACCACGTTGCGATCCATTCTTTCCCGAAGGAATCGGTCGTTCAGGACAGCGCCTTCGAGCGGACCTATGTGCCCGGGCTGGCGGAAGCGCTCCTGCAATGTTATGACGCAGGCAAGCTCCCTTCAGAAAGCGGGTTCCCGTGGGCGGCAACCGCGCCTGTGATGCAGACAGCCGGGTACAAGGGCTTCCCGGCGTCGCACGGGCGGTGAGCGTAAGGGTCAGTCATAAAATTCCATAGAATAAAGAACGGTTGCGCCATGGGTTTCAGGCGCAACCGTTTTCTTGCGGGTGAATTCTGACTCACTGGATATAGAACGCCAGCAATCCTTCGTTGAGCACACGGCAGCGCTCGATGGATTCCCGGGCGTCGGTCTTTGCGTGGTGAAGCTGCAGATTGTACTCGAACTCATAGAATCCCGACAGATCCACCTTGAAGTTGGTCTCCCAGAAGTTGTTCATCAGCCAGGAATATACGACCGAGCGGTTGAGCGCCACGTCCTGCCCGTCGCACAGCCGGATGGGGTGGTGCTGCAAGCCCCCCATCATGATCAGCGGCGCATCCTTGATGGCCACGCTGAGGGCGCCTTCCGGCGCGACCAGCGCCATACCGCTCTGCAGCAGATAGAAATCCTGGTTGGTGCCGGGTATCTGGTCGATGCCGGGGCGCAGCACACAGCCGGTCTTCTCCACGAACAATTCCTCCTGCGCGCCCATTGTGAAGGGCAGCGGCACATAGAGGTTTTCCGGCTCCCAATGGCTCTCCTTGTGCAGCTGCACCATGGCATTGATTCTGGGGATGTCGCGGTACACCTTGAGCTGCACAGCATACCGTTTGGTGCCCTCCAGGTCATAGAGCAGTTCCACCTTGGCATACACCTGCCCCACGGACAGCACGCGAATATCTCTGAGCACGGCGCAATGCTGGCGGGTGGCCGCGGAGCTGCGGTTCCGGCCCATGGCGCGGCGCACCTCGGTGGGGCCCGCGCCCATATCGGTGCGCTGGTATATGCCGCAGAAGGGTGCGGCCTGGGCATCCGGGCGCACCAGTTCGGCCCCCGTATGCTTGTCCACGATAGAAGCCACCCCGGTCTTCCCGTCAAAACTTACGCGCAGCAGGTCGGTCTCAATGCCGTGGGGCGTGGCGGTGATCTGCCCCGGTACAAAGGGCAGCGCCAGATCGGCCACTCCCTCGGAACCCGCCACGGCAGCGCTTGTGCTGGTGGCAGCCGGTACAGCCCGCTTGCGCCGGATGCGCAGCACCCGTTCTTCGCGGGGAGCCAGCTCTATCAACACCTCGATCTCCCGGGCGCGGCTGATTTGCGTGCCCTGAGACGGAAGCACAGTACCGGTCTGTTCATCCACAACCTCGGCGAAGTCCTCCCATCTGCCGCCGGTGAAGAAATCGCCTTCCAGCGCCTCCCAATGCTCCATATACAGGCGAACGGTGTCGCGCACGGCGCTGCCATGGGGGTTGACCGCGCGGTACAGCTTTTCCCGGTCGGGCAGTATCGTGGTCTCGCCCTTGGCGGCCAGTATGCGGTCCAGGTTGCGCGACGCGGCGACATTGGCCTCCACCGCATAGCCGGTCTTGCGCAGGTCCAGGTCGTTGACCAGCGTGACCCATGGTTCCGCCACCGAGGAGGAATACCCCCACGTGTGCTCGGCATACAGCATGACGTTGTCCTGCGCCCGCTCCACAAGTTCCCGCGAGCCCAGCGCACCTTCGGGGTCCAGCTTGCGGGCCAGGCTCAGCTTGCGCTGGGCATCGCGGCATTGCTTCACCGCGGCGGGTGTGGAGCCCACGCCGTCCGCCCACCAGTCGTTGAAATCGCCGCGATACACCGGCAGCTGCGGCTTGGCGGCCCGCAGCGCCGAGAAGAAGTCGTCCAGCGTGCTCATGCGCAGCGTCACGTCGCCGCCGTGGGCCTGGTTCCACCGGGCGATGAACTCCATGATGCGGCCGTTGGGGCAGCCGTTGTCGGTGATCACGCCGCTGACCATGATCGGAATGATGTCGTAGGGATATCCCTCCCGCTCCAGGTTTTCCAGATAGCGAAGGATGCGCTTCTCCGCCACGCCGAAGGGGTCGGTATAGACCTGCTCTCTGAGCTCATCGCGTATCGTGTAGCTGGTGCCGCCGTTGGGGGCGATCACGAATTCGTTTCCCAGGTGGTAGACATCGCCCACCCAAGTCAGCAGACGGCTGCCGTCGGGAGCCTCCCACCAGAAGGCATTGTTCTTGGCGTAGGTTGGGAACATGCCGTGATGGGTGTGGATGCAGGAGATCAGGTTTTCCACACCGGCTTCGGTCAACGCCTGGGCATAGCCCCAGGCATAGCCGTTAACGTCGGCAGTCATGGCGCTCCTGGCTTCTCCCACGCCTTGCAGCGCTTCCATCCCCCGGCGCAGCTTGGAGCGCAGCACGCCCATGTCCACAAGCTCCGTCATGTTCAGATAATTGCCGGACAGGCCGATCTCGCCGGTCGCCACATATTTGCAGAAATCGTCCAGATACCGCTGCGGCGCCTGCTCAAAAAAGCGCTCCACCTGCCACAGGTTCTCACAGGTCCACTTGAAGCCCAGCCATTGGGGCTTCTCACCGGAGTGAATACGATTGAGGATGTCGACGGCCTGCTTGATGAAATCCACATGGTAGCGCTCCAGCTTTTCCTGGCGCTCGGTATAGCCGATGTCCGTGTGGGAATGGTGGACGACATGCATGGTCCAGCGTCGGTTCATGGGGCATTCTCCTCACAAAAAGATACACCCCGAGCATAGAGCCGGCCGGTTCGCCGGTCAACGCTCGGGGCTGTGAACTTTTGCAATTTATTGCCGTCTTTTACATGTAAAAAATTCAGTCATGCCAGCGATCACGCCAACAGCATCAGAAACGCCGCCATGGCGCCGGTCTTGCCTCGCTCCGCGCGATGGGAGAAGAACGTATCCGTGTTGCAGGCGGTGCACAGGCCGGCCACGCAAACATTTTCCGGCGGCACGCCCATCTCCTGCAGCTGGCGCCGGTTGCATTCCCACAGGTCCACCCGGTCGCCGCTCACAAGGCCCCAGCCGGGGAAGCTCTCTTCGAACACCGCCGAAACATCCGGGCCCACCTGAAAGCAGCACGGGCCGATGGATGGGCCGATGGCCGCCAGGCAATTCTCGGGACGGGTGCCGTATACCTCAGCCATGCGCCGCAGGCCTTCCTGGGCGATGCGCTCGGCAGTACCCCGCCAGCCGGCGTGCAGCAGCGCGATGGCCGGGCGGGCCCGGTCCACCAGATAAATGCTTACGCAGTCGGCGCTGTGCTTTACCAGCGCCACGCCCGGCCGGTCGGTCATCAGGCCGTCGGCCTCGGGGCTGATGTCGCCGTCAAAGACGCCCCGGCCCACATGAGCCTCGCACACCTGGAGAACCTGGGCGCGGTGCACCTGGCGGCTGACAGCCAGGCCCTCTGGGGGGAAGCCCGCCGCGGCCCCCACGCGCCGATAATTCTCGCGGACATTTTCCGGCGTGTCCTTTCGGCTGAAGCTCAAGTTCAGCGTGGCCGTCTCGCCGGTGCTCACGCCGCCCAACCGCGTGGTAAAGGCTGCGCGCACCGGTGCGGCCTTTTCCAAAAAAGGAACGGCGTAATACGTCACGCCGTTCCGTACTGTTCTTTCAAAATCCTGGGTCATGGTCCTCCGTTATTCGCTGAGCAGCTTGTTGAGCTCGTCGCGGAACGTATTGATGTCCTTGAACTGGCGGTAGACCGACGCGAATCGCACATAGGCCACCTGGTCGAGATCCTTGAGGCCTTCCATGACCATCTCGCCCAGCGCCTCGGTGGAGACTTCCTGCTCCAGAGAGTTGTAGACGCGCTTTTCGATGGAGCTGACCAGAGCCTCAATCTCCTTGATGGCCACGGGGCGCTTCTCGCACGCCTTTATGATGCCCAGCTTGACCTTATCGATGTCGAAAGGTTCCCGGCGGCCATCCTTTTTGACCACGAGGATCACGGGGTTCTCAATTTTCTCGTAGGTGGTGAAGCGCTTGCCGCAGCCCACACACTCTCTCCTGCGCCGGATGGCCCAGCCGTCCTCCGTGGGGCGGGAGTCCACCACCTTGCTGTCCGTATGGTTGCAATACATGCAGCGCATTGCCGTGACCTCCTGGGTGCATTTGAAGTCTTTTGTGCATTATATCACAATGTGTTAAGAATTGTCTATTTGCGTTATTTGCCTCCAGCCCAATCACCGACATCCCCACTGGAGCCGGTCTCGGCGATTCGCACAAGGATGACATCCTCGCCGATCTTGACGATGCTCTCCCAGGGAATCACGATCTCCGCACGGTTGCTGCGCACCAGATTCAAAAAGCTGAACGGGCCGGGCACCGCGATGGAGCTGATACGCCCGTCCGGTGAGAAGTTCATATCTACGATGGTCCCCAAGCGTCGCCCGTTGACAATGTTGATGACTTCTTTTTGGCGGATGTCCGAAGAATTGGCCATGGGTTGCGCCTCCCTTCGGTTATGTGTATGTCGGGTCAGCACGCAAAATCCCCAAGGCAGACAGTAAAAATGATGTAAAGCTGACTTGACATCGCAACGGGATGTGCTATACTGATGATGGAAAGCATGCTTTACATCACCATGGGGAGTGCGCCTATGAAAAATCGTTTAGAAGAACTACGCAGCCAAAAAGGCATACGCCAAGAGGAGCTGGCTGCCGCGCTGGAGGTCAGCAGGCAGACCATCAGCTCTCTGGAGAATGGCCGCTACAACCCGTCCATTCTGCTGGCGTTCAAGCTGGCCCGGTATTTCGGTACGACCATTGAGGATATTTTCATCTATGAGGAGGATGCCCAATGAAAAAGCAAACCCTTTCGATTCTCTTAATGGCTTTGGCGCTGGCGTTGCTGGCGGCCGCCTTACTGCTGCACGGTGTCGTACCCAAAGCCGTGAGCGGCGTGCTGATCGGCTGCGGCAGCGGGCTGCTGGGGGCGGCTGTGTCTATGTTGGCCCATGCCCGGCTGCAGGCGCGCCACCCGGAGCTCAAACGCCAGGAAGACATCGAGGCCAACGACGAGCGCAACCGGCTGATCCGCTGGCGGGCCCAAGCACTGGCCGGCAGCGTGACCCAGTGGCTTGTGCTGGCCCTGGCCTATGTGATGATCCTGCTGGACCTGCCGCTGTGGCTGACGCTGGTCACCGTGCTCATCTACGCCTGCCACACGGTCGTCTGGCTGGCGCTGTCGGGCAAGTATCAGAAAGAGATGTAGGCAAAGAGGGGGTAATTTCGCGCCTTTGAGGCGCGACCAAAGGGCTTTCCGATCGCCCTTTGGAAACCTTCGGCACCCATTGCTTGAATGATTGGCAAGCAAATGACTAACGCAACAGTGTTAAAGACAGAAAGAATCACTTCTTCGCATATAGCAAACCCTTTGCCGATGGCGGATTCATTCCGCCGAGGCAACGAGCGCCCAGACAGAACCGCGCACAAAAACCCGCCTACAGGCGATCCTTCGTTTCCTGATAGCAGAGAGTGGGGTATAAACAGAAAGCCCGCCTGCCGACGGTTATCGGCAGGCGGGAAACGCACACTGAGAGCAAGGGTCTGAATCGCGGCTGATGCCGCAGCATCTGCCGCGACTATTTGATTGGCACCCACACCTGCGTCATATAGTCATCGTTCACTTCCCCCGCGGGGTACAGCTCAACGTCGGGGCCGTCGTCATGCTGATAGCCGGAGGACGGGAACCACTCAGAGAAGACACGGGCATTAAGGTCCTGTATGGCTTTGGGCATCGTGCCGCGGGCCTCGAACACCGCCCACTTGTAGGGCTTCACATGGAGTTCCACGCAGCCGGCGGGGATGGCGCCGTCCTTGCTGAACACGCCGATGATGTAATCGAAGCTGGACATATCCGGCGCAAAATTGGCGCACAGTCCCAGGGAATCGGTTGTGTCGGCAATGGCCATCAGCGTATTGAAGGTGCCATCGTTCATGACCTCGTCCCAGAACTGGGGGATGGATACACTGTGCCCGGCGTCTTGCATGGGCACCCGCAACGCCTTACCGACGACGCGGAACGCTTCCTTGTTGACCAATTGATACTCCATGGGGGTCACTCCTTTCACAGTAAGAACGAAACTTAGGCGGCTGACCGAGCGCAGGCGCACCCCCGGCTCGCGCGCAGCCGAAGGGGGGACGCCATGGAAGCGGCTGAAGGCCTTGGCGAAGGCTTCTGGCGTCTCATAGCCGTACTTGAGCGCCACATCCAGCACCCGGACGCATGGGCGAGCAGGAGACGTAGTCTCCGGCCAGCCGCGCACGCCGCCTTGAGAGAGCTCCTGCGCCGCCAGCGTCAGCCGCCGGGAGCGCACATACTCGCCCACCGGCAGCCCACACAGCGCCAGGAATAAGCGCTGGAAGTGGTACCGTGAGCTTAAGCCTACCCGCGCTGCCTCGTCCATATCCACTGAGCCGGCCATATTGTCCTCAAGGTAAGCTATGGCGCTGTTCATGCTGTCCAGCCACTGCATCGGTCCGTCTCCTTGTGATCAGAGTATAGCACGCGAGGGAATGAAAAACCTGTCTCTGTGTGCTCGTTGCGGACAGGCTTTCCTGGGGTCAAGGGCAAGCGGATGCAATAAAAGCGCTCTCGTTCCACTCGCTTCTGCTTCTTCAACTCCGGAAGGACACCACCTTGTTTCTTCCCGTATTCTTCGCCTGATACAGCGCGATGTCGGCCTTTTGAATCATCTCATCTTCGTCGTCGTTCTCCCGGCGGGTGTAGGCCCCCAGGCTGATTGTCACGCGCTCCACCGCGGAGAAACGATGGGCTTCCACCTCGTACCTGAGCTTATCCGCCGCCGCACTGGCGCTCTTTTCATCGGTGTTGGGCAAAAGAACGATGAACTCTTCTCCGCCGAAACGGGAAACAACATCGCTCTTTCTGGTGTTGGCAATCAACAGATTCGCCAGTTCCACCAGAACCTTGTCCCCCGTTGAATGCCCATAGGTATCGTTTACGTGCTTGAAATGGTCGATATCGATCAACACCACCGATATATCCTGCTTATACCGGGCCGCCTGCCTGATCAAGTGCGAGAAGAAGGACATAAAGTATTTCCTGTTGTACAACCTGGTAAGCGGGTCGTGGTTGGCATAGAACTCCAGTTCATTTCTGACATAGCTTTTGATCAGATATACAACCACGATGGCCAGAAGCAGGTCCGCGACAATCAGCGCCATCGTATATTTCAGGTTGCTCATGTGCTTTTCGTCGATGAACTGAGAGGCGTCCACAGCCTCGTCGGCAATCTCCCAGATCTCCTCGCTGGCCTCCCTCAGCGCCGTGCCATTGCTGGCCACGGGGGCTTCGCCATACCGGGCCAGAAGGACTTTCAGAGCGTTCCATTTGTCCTGGATCCGCACCGCCTTGTCGTAGCGCGCCGGGTTTGCCGTGTCCTTCGAGCTGTTTTGCACCAACTGGGCAACCCGCTGGTCCATCTGTTCAACCAGAGCCTCCGAGCTAGCCCCAGCATACTGAAGCTTGACGATCCGTTGGATTCCACCACGGATTCGCCCGACGTCGTTGATCTGCTTGGCGTTCCCATCGGAGTTGCGGAAGAGTATCATGGAGATCCCGATGTTCAGCACCAGAAGCGTAATCAATGTCAGCAGGAGAAGGAAAATGTACCTGGACTTCATAAATGTGCTTTACCCGTCCTTCCTTTGTGGTACATCAGCGGGTCTACGCCTGGGCCATCAACCGAAACCATGCGAGCAGCGGTCAGCTGCCGCTGTGTAACACAACAGCCCGCCGGCAATGGTCAGCGGGCTGTCTGGGTTCACAGGGCCTTGCTCTTAAGCCGGATTCAGAGCCGGCTCCTCCAGCAGCTTGGAGAACTCCTCGCCGGAGAGCTTTTCCTTTTCCAGCAGCATGTCGATGATCTTCTTCATCTTGTCGGCATTGTTGTTGATGATCTCCTGAGCGCGGCGTTCGGCGGTTTCCAGGAGCTTATGGATCTCGCTGTCGATCTTAGCGGAGAACTGCTCGGAATACTCTCGGGTGTGGCCGAAGCTGGCGCCCACGAAGATCTCCTTGTCGCCGGCCAGATAGACCGGGCCCAGGTCGTCGCTCATGCCGTATTCGGTGATCATGCGGCGGGCCATGTCGGTGGCGTGCTTTAGGTCGCTGGTAGAGCCGGTGGAGACATCGCCCAGCAACAGGCGTTCGGCCACATGCCCGCCCATGCTCATGGCCAGGTCGTCCAGCAGCTTGGTCTTGGTGATGAAGTGCATCTCCTCACTGGGCATCACCTGCGTATAACCGCCGGCCATGCCGCGGGGGATGATGGAGACCTCCTTGACCGGGTCGCAGCCGGGCAGCAAATGCGCCACCAGCGCGTGGCCGGCCTCGTGGCACGCCACAAGCTTTCGGTCCAGCTCGGTAACCTTGCGGCTGCGCTTCTCCGGACCCATGGCCACGCGGTTGATGGCCTCGGTGATCTCGGCCATGGTGATGGACTTGCGGCTGCGGCGGGCGGCCAGTATAGCCGCTTCGTTCATAACATTTTCCAGATCGGCGCCGGTGAAGAACGGCGTCATCTTGGCGATGACATCGAAATTGACATCCTCAGCCAGGGGCTTGGTGCGGGAATGCACCTTGAGCACCGCCTCGCGGCCCTTGCTGTCGGGGTAATTCACGGTGACCTGGCGGTCGAACCGACCGGGGCGCAGCAGCGCCGGGTCCAGGATGTCCGGGCGGTTGGTGGCCGCCAGTATGA
>JAEZSC010000037.1 GCA_023422005.1 Bacillota bacterium
ATGGGTGGGTTCCATTTTAAAGGGGGGCCAACTTTTCAATCTACGGGTGTGCTATTATAATTGCTGATTACCTGATAACGTCGGCCTGTCTAGGCCACTGCGGCAGCAGTTTAGTTCTATTAACAAACAGAAGAAGATGATCTATAATGCCTACAACATGCAGTTTTGAACTGCTGGTTATATATATTTTTGGCATTAGGTTTCATAGGATAACAACAAGATTTAGGTTTAGGGTATTTATATTATCTCGCAATGTATTATAATATTACAAGTAACGGAGGTTTATTCATGCGTACAATCAAAAGCAACTACAAGCCATACATCATCTACTAAGCCATAAAGAGCCGGAAGCGATAAGCTTCACTCAATCCAAAAGGGAGTAAGTCTACCCTTTTAGGTGTTGTGCTCTTTATGGCATTTTTATGCCCATAAGGAGCGCAGCGCGCTCTGATTATCTGCGTTTGCGGATATAATTCGGAGGGATTGGTATGTTTAAAGGCTTAGTGTTCTTCATAAGGTTCAGTTGGAAACGTGAAAAAAAGTATCTTGTTTACCTCATCCTAAATCAATTTGTTTCATCCATGATACCTATTGTCGCCGTAGTTATGCCACGTTATATCATTAACGAACTGATGGGACAACAGCGAATTACTCACATATGTCTGTACATCGGTATTCTTGCCGGATACACCTTCATAGCTAGCGCAGCGTCGAACTGGCTTGGGTGGACTGGATTCACTCATCGTATAAAAATCTCACAGGATTTCAACTCATTCATCCATGAAAAGACAACAATTGCCGACTATGCCGATATCGAAAGCAGTCGTTATCTTGAGATGAAGGAAAAAGCTGAAAAATTTTTATTCGGTGATCTTCATGGGTTTTCTTATGTACTGGATAAGGCCATTGAGATTATTGGAAAAGCTTTTACTCTTATCGGCGTTATTATTGTTGTGGCTTCTCTTAATCCTCTCTTACTTCTATTATTCATTGCATTGGTTTTGGCATCAAGCTATGTGGAATCTCGAGTGCAGCGAAAACAAGCGGAAATGCAGATAACCATGTTGGCACTCAATCGTCGGACAATGTATTACAGCGAAGTACTGGAGGACTTCTCTTATGGTAAAGAAATCAGAATAAACAACTTAGGCGCGTGGCTAATGGATAGGGAAATGGAACACTGGAACAAAGGCTACGAATTGTATAAAAAGAACAACGCTCTTGGTATCAAATCCGGCGTGTATAACTCGTTCGCCAGCCTTATACAACAGATTATTTCCTACACATATCTTGTCGCTCAGGTTATCGACCATCATATCACCATAGGTGATTTCTCGATGTATGTCGGAGGTGTTGCAGCGTTTTCAGGCGCGATGCGTGGAGTAATGCAGAACATTGTCGAGGTTAGCGAATATCGAAAATACTATGATGCAATCGAAGAATACATAAGTATCCCAGCGAAAATGCGTGATAATAAACGTTTGCCTGTGACAGACAATAAGCACGTTATTGAGTTTCGTAATGTATCTTTTACCTATCCCGGACAAAGCGGTTATGCCCTACGAAATATCAATATCACACTTGCTCATGGGAAAAAGCTATCTGTCGTCGGTGAAAATGGAGCAGGAAAAACTACGTTTGTTAAGCTGCTCTGCCGCATTTACGACCCAGATGAAGGAGCAATTTTTCTCGATGGGGTTGATATACGTGATGTTGATTATGAGCAGTACATGAGTTTGTTCTCTGCCGTCTTTCAGGATTACAAACTCTATGCACTATCGCTCAAGGACAATGTAGCACTTGCCGCGAGTGACAGCGTTAATGACGCAGAGGTCGAGGTTATACTTCAAAGAGCTGGTTTCGGTGATAAGCTCAAAGAACTTCCCAAAGGCGTTCAAACGCTTGTGTATCGCAATTTCGACGGTGAAGGGTTTGAACCATCTGGTGGCGAGGGGCAAAAGATAGCAATTGCAAGGGCTTTGTTTAAGAATGCACCAATAGTGATTCTTGATGAGCCAACTGCTGCTCTTGACCCAAGGGCTGAGAATGATATCTATCAACATTTCAATGATTTGGTCGCTGAAAAGACAGCGGTTTACATTTCTCATAGACTATCAAGTGCACGGTTTTGTGATGCGATAGCTGTATTCAACAATGGGCAGATAGTTGAATATGGTACGCATAATGAGCTAATGAAAAATGGCAAAGGATATGCTGAATTGTTCAATATGCAGGCAAAGTATTACGTTGCCGATTATGCTAAAGTAATGTAATACATATGCAGAACGAACTCCTGCTATGGTAGACAGAGCAAGAACGACGAGGAACCGGCAAGACAAAGCCGGTTCCTTTTTATCCTTTCGGATTCCAGTAAGAAATGTTCAAAATAAGCATAACATGAAGCTGCCAAATTCTATTTATCGGTGAGATTGTAGTCTCTCCGAAGCAATAATGTGCATTAGGAAAAGATATACTTCAGGTATCTCTGAGATATTAAAAAGCAAGACAATAAAGATGTAATTGCCTTTTCCTTCAGGAAAAACGCCTTGGAAATTGATATGATATTGGTATTATCGCATGGAAAATTTACGGGTTCCGTTGCAATTCCTCGCCGTCCAATGACCGGTAGGAAGCCAGGCGCTGCGCCAGCGTGCCGCTGTGCAGCTCGAACAGGTGGTTGTCAAAATCAAGGAAGTACAGCGAGCGGCCCTCGCCGGCCACGCGGGAGCGTCCGGGGAGCACTTCCGCGCCTAACCGGCGCAGCCGCTGCTCCAGCTCGTCCATGTCCGCTTCGTCCACGGCCAGCGCGACATGGTTGTAGGTGCGCTCCGGCAGCGGTTCGCCTTCCATCAGCGCGAACCACACGCCGCCCAGCACGAAGAAGCGTTCTTTGGAGAGCGAATGGGTGTGTTGGCCGCTGTCGTACACCTGCCGCGCGCCCAGTGCCTGGAAGAGCGTTGCCGTGCTTTCGATGTCCCGCACGATGAACGTGATGTGGCTGATGCCCTTAACCATTGCCGTCTTCTCCGCTGTATAGGCCAGGCTCAAACCGTTCCCATATCCCGCCCTGGGGCAGGCTGGTGAAGGTCATCTGTTCCCGCCGTGTCGGGTGCTCCAGCGTGAGCCGGGCGCTCCACAGCGCCAGCCACTGGCCGGGCCGGGCCTCGGGGTTGTAGCGCTGATCCCCCCACAGCGGGTGGCCGATGGCAGCCATCTGAACGCGGATCTGGTGGGGACGCCCGGTCAGCAGGTTCACGCGGCACAGTGTGAGGCCTTCGCGGGTGTGCAAAGGCGCCAGCTCCAACGCCGCCCAAAGGCTGCCCGGGCGCTCCCCGGCCGTTGCCGTCACGGTGTTGGTGCGTTCGTCCTTGGTCAGCCAATGCTCCAAACGGCCAGCCACAGGCTGGCCGCGGCACACACAAAGGTACTCCTTGCAAAAGCGCCCGTCCTTCATCTGTTCGGCCAGCCGCGCCGCCGCCTTGCTGGTGCGGGCGAAGGCCATCACGCCGCCTGCGGGGCGGTCCAGCCGGTGCACCAGGCCCAGCCAGGCTTCGCCGGGTTTGTTGTAGGCGCGCTTGACGTAGTTCTTGAGCGCGCTCAGCATGTCCAGATCGCCGGAGGCATCCTGCTGAGAGGGCATGCCCGGCGGTTTCTCTGCGATCAGCAGATGGTTGTCCTCGTGGAGCACACGGGGTTCAAGGCTCATCGCTGGTCCACCGCCCGGAGGCCCCGCAGGGCAGCGTCAGGCCGCTGGCGGTGATGGGAAGGCCCACCTCGGCGGCCTGGGAGTGCCCGCCGAAGCGCCGCTGCACCGTCATGCGCAGCATGTTCTCCAGCACCAGCGGCTGCAAGCCGGTCGTGTAAGAATTGATCAGGAAGAACAGCGGCTTATCACTGAGGATGGCCAGGCAAGCGGACACAAGCTCGTAAAGCTTTTCCTCCAGCTTCCAGGTCTCGCCGCCGGGGCCCCGGCCATAGCTGGGCGGGTCCATCAGTATCGCGTCGTAGCGCCGGCCCCGGCGCTCCTCGCGCTGCACGAACTTCAAACAGTCGTCCACCAGGAAGCGCACGCGGGAGTCGGCCAAGCCGGAGAGTTCCAGATTTTCGCCGGCCCAGTTCACCATGCCCTTGGCAGCGTCCACATGGGCCACCGCCGCGCCCTCGGCGGCGCAGGCCAGCGTGGCCCCGCCGGTGTAGGCGAACAGGTTGAGCACGCTGACCTGGGGGTCGCCGGGGGCCAGCGCCCGGTTGCGCGCGGCGATGCGGGAACGCATCCAATCCCAGTTGACGGCCTGTTCGGGGAACAGCCCCGTGTGCTTGAAGCCCAGGGGTTTCAGCTGGAACTTCAGGTCTCTATAGCCGATGGTCCAGCGCTCGGGCAGCTTGGTGTTGTATTCCCAATTGCCGCCGCCCTCGCTGGAGCGGTGGTACACGGCGTCGATGGCCTTCCACGCCGGGTGGCTGCCGTCGGCGGGCCAGATGGCTTGAGGGTCCGGCCGCAGTAGTATGCGCGTGCCCCAGCGCTCCAGCTTCTGGCCGGCGCCGGCGTCCAGCACTTCGTAGTCTTTCCAGTTTTGAGCGATATACATGACTATCCTTCTGCATCAACCCTCTCCTGCACCCTCCCCCGGAGGGGAGGGACTTTCTAGAATAAGCCTCTCCCCCTTTGGGGGAGAGGTTGGAGAGAGGGCTTGCGAGTGGTTGCTAAGTGATTAGGTTTGAACTGATACCATTATACCTTCTTCAAGGCAAAAACCATATCCTCCCCGTTGATGTTCTGCTCCTTTACAAGCCCTTCGCCGGTTTCTCCCAGCATCAGGCTGTCGGCCAGTACGTCGGCGGCGATTTCCTCCCTGTGACGGGTCACGATGTCCATGGCGGCGGGCCCACCGGAAAGCCACAGCGCGATGTGGTCGGTCACTTCCAGACCGGCTTCGCGGCGCTGCTGCTGCACGCGGCTGACAACCTCGCGCACAAAGCCCTCCTCCAGCAGTTCCGGCGTCAGGCGGGCGTCCAGCGCCACAGACACACCGGCCTCGCTGGCGGTGAAGAAATCCTGGCGCTGGGTGACCTCGGTCAGGATGTCCTCCTGACGGAAGATTTCCTCCACGCCGTCCACCATGAGCGTGAAGAAGCCCTGGGCCTGTATGGCCTGCACGAAAGCCGTGCCGTCGCCGTTCTGCAGCAGGTTGTTTACCAGCGGCATGTTTTTGCCGAAGCGGCGTCCCAGCGTCTTGAGCTGGGGCTTTACCTTGTAGCTGACAAAGCCTGCGGCGCTCTGTACGAACTCCACGGCCTTGGCGTTGAGCTCGTCGGCGATGAGGGCGATGAAATCCTCGGGCAGCGCCGGGCCTTCCACCAGCAGCGACGGCACCGGCTGGCGGTTCTTGACGCCGGCGGTGCTGCGGCACGCGCGGCCCAGCGCCACAATCTGCAGCACGCGGGCCATGTGGGCCTCCAGCTCGGCATCCATCCAAGCCGTCTGCGCCACGGGGAAGTCGCACAGGTGCACCGATTCCGGCGCGGAAGCGTCCAGCCCGGCCACCAGATTCTGGTAGAGCTCCTCGGCCAGGAAGGGTGTGAAAGGCGCCAACAGCTTACTGAGCGTCGTGAGCACCGTGTGTAGCGTCATAAAGGCGTTGGCCTTGTAGGCGGCCTCGTTGCCGGCCCAGAAGCGCTCGCGGCCCCGGCGAACATACCAGTTGGAAAGCTCGTCCACGAAGTCGGCCAGCGCCCGGGCGCTCTCGGTGATGCGGTAGTTCTCCAGCCCTTCGTCCACGGTGCGCACCAAGGTGCTCAGCCGGGAGAGCACCCAGCGGTCCATGATCGGCAGGGTGGCATAATCCAGGCTGTGCTCCAGCGGGTTGAACTCCTCGATGTTGGCGTACAGCACGTAGAACGCATAGGTGTTCCACAGCGTGCCCATGAACTTGCGCTGGGCTTCGCTGACGGCGTCGCCGGAGAAGCGCGACGGCAGCCACGGCGCGCTGCCCGCATAGAAATACCAGCGTACGGCGTCGGCGCCGCGGGTGTCCATCATGTCCCAGGGGTCCACAACGTTGCCCTTGTGCTTGGACATCTTGACGCCGTCCTTATCGCCCACGTGGCCCAGCACCAGGCAGGTCTTGAAGGGCGCGCGACCGAAGAGCACCGTGGAGATGGCCAGCAGCGTGTAGAACCAGCCGCGGGTCTGGTCGATGGCCTCGGAGATGAAGTCTGCCGGGAACATCGCCTCAAACTTGTCCTGATTCTCGAAGGGATAGTGCCACTGGGCAAAGGGCATGGAGCCTGCATCGTACCAGCAGTCGATCACATGGGGCTCCCGCTTCATGGGGCTGCCGCACTTGGGGCACATGATCTCGACAGTATCGATGAAGGGCTTGTGCAGCTCGAGGTTCTCCGGCACGTTGGTGCCCTTTTCCATGAGCTCCTGGCGGCTGCCGATGGCCTCCACATGCCCGCAGGCGCACATCCACAGGGGCAGCGGCGTGCCCCAGTAGCGCTCGCGGGAAACATTCCAATCGATGACGTTCTCGATAAAGTTGCCCATACGGCCTTCCTTGATCGTCTCGGGCAGCCAATTGACCGAGCGGTTGCTGGCCATGAGCTCCTCCCGAAGGGCGGTCATACGGATGAACCAGCCTTCGCGCGGATAGTAGAGCAGCGGCGTGTCGCAGCGCCAGCAGAATGGATAGCTGTGCTGGAAGGGCAGCGCCTGGTGGAGCTGACCGCGGGCCTTTAGGTCCTTGAGGATCGCCGCGTCGGCGTCCTTGACGAAGACGCCGGGCCACGGCGTGGCGTCGGTAAAGCGGCCTTGGGCGTCCACGACGATGTGGAAGCTCAGTCCTTCGCGTTTGAGGATCCGCATGTCGTCCTCGCCGTAGGGGGCCAGGTGTACGATGCCTACGCCGTCGTCCGTCGTCACATAGCTGTCGGCTACGACGCGGTTCTTCTGCCCGGCGGGCACGGACCCGGCCTGGAAAAGCGGCTCATATTCGGTACCCACGAGCTCGGAACCCGGGTATTTGCGCAGCAGCTTAGCGTCCTCGGGCAACGCCTTGCCGGCGAGCTCCACAGCCATGATGACCGTGTCGCCGCCCACGGCAAATTCCCCGTATTCCACGTCGGGGTTCACGCACAGAGCGATGTTGCTGGGCAGCGTCCACGGCGTCGTCGTCCAGGCCAGGATGTAGGTATCCGGCCGGCCGGTTACGATGAACCGCGCCGTGGCCGACGTTTCCTCAACGTCCTCATAACCCTGGGCGACTTCGTGGGAGCTGAGCGCCGTGCCGCAGCGCGGGCAGTAGGGCACAACCTTATGGCCCTTGTACAGCAGGCCCTTCTCGTGGATTTGTTTGAGCGACCACCACACCGACTCGATGTACTTATTGTCGTAGGTCACATATGGGTTTTCCATGTCCGCCCAAAAGCCGACGCGTTCGCTCAGGCGCTCCCATTCGCCCTTGTACTTCCACACGCTCTCCCGGCACTTCTGGTTGAAGGCCTCGATGCCATAGGTCTCGATCTGGGGCTTGCCGTCCAGGCCCAGCTGCTTTTCCACTTCCAGCTCCACTGGCAGGCCGTGGGTGTCCCAGCCGGCCTTGCGCAGCACCTGATACCCCTTCATCAGCCGATAACGGGGGATCAGGTCCTTCATGGCTCGGGTCAGCACGTGGCCGATGTGGGGCTTGCCGTTGGCCGTGGGGGGGCCGTCGTAGAATGTGAACATGGGCCGGCCTTCGCGCAGCGTCAGCGACTTGCGGAAGATGTCGCGCTCCCGCCAAAAGTCCATCACGCCCACTTCGCGCTCCACGAAGTTCAGACTGGTCGATACCTTTTTGTACACTGCCATGGTTTCCTCCTGATGATTCCAAGCTTTGCCGATGCAATATTTTTCATTCATACTGAGAATGGATTTCCCGTGGGTGTCCTCATTCCCGATAGCTTCTCCTGGATAGCAAAAAAAGTCCTCCATCCCATGACGGGACGGAAGACTCCGCGGTACCACCCGAATTCGCGTTTTCACGCGCACTTATCGCACTGCCATGCGCTGCCCGATAACGGCGGGCGTTCCGCAGACCGCTTACTGACCCTCTAGGGCGTTGGGCGGCGCGCTCAGAAGGGATTGTCCCGCTCTGGTTTCTGCCGGGCTTGCACCATCCCCGGTTCGCTGGGAGAAACGCCGTGCAGCGGGCGCTGCTTCGTCATCGCGTTTGCTTATTCTTCAGTATACGCAAAATCGGGAGCTTTGTAAATCTTATTTTTATTCATGAGCGATCAGGACATCGCATACTGCCTCTTGGGGAATATGGATTTTGCCTTGCTCAAGCCAGATTGACGCAACTTTGGAGAACATGGCCACGAAGAGATAGAAGCCGTTGCGGTTTGCCGCATCTCTCAAATGTGCTGGGAACACCTTGATGTACCCTTGCATATAAGATTGGATCCGTTCAAGATAATTGGGCATAAAGCTTTCAAAAGCTTCTGATAGCAGCACCTTGAACCCTCTGTATTGTGTTGCCGAAAAAACCGGCATGGACACGGCAATTTTTCCTTTTGCGTCTTTGCGCAGATACCCGGCGGCGATCATGTTTGAAATGCTTTCTTTGTTCCTGTCCGAAGGCTCTATGTTCCGCAAAATGTCCGCGCATATCGCGATCTCATGATCATACATCATTTTGTGTTGAGCGAATGGCGGAAAGTGATAGACATAATGGGCATAGCAATCCTTTACACCCTTGTTCAGGTTCTTGTTTATGCCAAGTCCACCGCCGTCATAGACCATTCCGACGACATTCGCATGATAGGCCCACATGTTGCCGTCATAGCGCAAGGCAGGTTTCTTATACGCTGTCGGCTTGTACTTTTGCACCAGTTCATCCAAGGCCAACAGCGAGAACAGACACATCAACTCGTCAAAGGAACGATCCGCCGTTTCCAGTATGCCAAGCGTCAGCGTTTTTTTGTAAGCTCTTTGGCGGCATCAAAAAACCCTTCGGAAACAGACCGTGCAAATTCACTCGCATGAGCCTGACCATATGCGCTTGCCTGACCGTCAAAAATCAGGAAATCCGTTTGCACCGTGTTCTTCGTGGGTTGGATGACCGCCTCACGGTTAATCAGGTTTTGAATGCGTTCTTCAAGATAAAACGCCGGCACACCGGTTAGCTTCGACAGATCTCCCACTGTTTTCGGTTCCCGATAAGCATACCACAATATGTTTTGCGATAACGAGTCGTTGATATACTGCCAGGGAAAGGGTCGGTCCACTCCGTTATAATCCCCTCCGCCGGACATGCTTATCTCAAGCTTCATAGGCTTCAATGCGGATTCGGTCATGATGCTGCACTCCTTTTTCAGTTTGTTTCGCGCCATCGAAAGGCGATAAGTCACCGTGCCTTCCGGCATGCTCAGGGATTGCGCAATTTCCCTGCAGGTGAGATTGTCATAGTAATGCAGGATGACAATCTCACGATAGCTTGCGGATAAGGATGCGATTTGCCGCCTGAGGTTTTGATATTCCTCATCCTGAATGAAGGTATATTCATCCTCATAAAGGGGGGCCGAAACATCATTAAAGGAAAAGCAATTCCGAATGCGTGCCTTGCCTCGTTTGAATACTTTGAACGTAATGTCGGCCAACCGCCAGAACCACGCTTCGAATTTGGTTTGATCCTCAATGGTTTCCAACCCCTTCAGTGCCTGCAGCATAATCTCCTGCGCCAGTTCCTCCGCCTCCTCTCGCGAAAAGGTGCGGTTGATGGCAAACGCAAAAGTCTTGTCCAGCATGCCGGCTACCCGCTCCAGATCCACATCTTCACCTCCCGCATATAAAGTGCATTTCAAGCACACTTCATTGGCTTTTTTTATAACCCATGCGCCGATGCGGCTGCTGCAAAACAGAAGCTGTTTCATAAAAAAAAGACAAATAGAAAAACGTGATGCAAAAAAGGGCGCGGGTGAGGGGATTACCACCACTTCTTCTTCTTAAAATAATACAACATCAACCCGGCTACGCCCAGCAGCACCACCCAAACCACCGGATACATCCACGGCCACCGGGCCTCGGGTATCATCAGGTTCATGCCGTAAAGGCCCACGATGAAGCTCAGCGGCATAAACACCGTGGAGATGATCGTGAGCACCTTCATAATCTCATTCATGCGGTTGGAATTGCTGGAAAGGTAGACGTCCAGTATGCTGGAGAGCACGTCGCGCAAGGTGTCTACCGTGTCCATCACCTGCATGGCGTGGTCATGCAAGTCGCGCAGGTAGGGCACCAGGCGTTCGCCGATGAGCGGTGTTTCCCCGCGGGATAAAGAACCGATGACCTCGCGCAGCGGCCACACGGCCTTGTGCAGGAACAGCATCTGGCGCTTCATGCGGTGCACATCGCCCAGCGTGCCGGCGTCCGGGCGGCTGACCAGTTCGTCCTCGGCGGTCTCAATGCGCTCGCTCAGGTCTTCCAGCACGTCGAAGTAGTTGTCCACGACCAGGTCCAACAGTGCGTAGAGCAGATAGTCGGCGCCCATGCGGCGGATGTGCCCCTGGCCCATGCGCAGCCGCTCGATAACCGGGCGGAACACGTCGTTCTCCCTCTCGCCGAAGCTTAAGAGCAGGCCGTCGCCCAGTATCAGGCTTTCCTGTTCGCTGGCCAGCGCGCCGGTGCGCTTGTCGTAGTACAGGATCTGCAGCACGATATAGACATAATCGTCGTAATACTCGATCTTGGGGCGCTGGCCGGGGCTGCGGATGGCCTCCATGACCAGCGGGTGTAAGCCGAAACAAGCTCCGATGCGATCCAACACCGCCTGGTCGTGGAAGCTGTCCACGTCGATCCACTGCACGTTGCCTTCCTGACGGCCCAGATCCAGGTTGGTTGGGTCCAGCGCTTCCTCGGAAAAGGCGTCGGCACGGTAGAGGATGCGCCGGATCGTGGTTTTTTCATTCTTGACACGCTGGATGTGGGCAATGGATCCGCCGTGACTGGTTTTGCCGCGTGCGCCTTTGGACATGGTAGCCCCTCCGCCGTAAAGTTATGCCGACAGTTGTTGCGCTGTGCCGGCATAGCATCATTATATCACGCCAGAGGGGTGTGCAGGATGCGTCATACCTCGGTCGCTGGCTTACCGTCTCCGGCAGGCACGTGTGGCGGCTGTTGCTTTTTATCGGGTTCCGGCTCGGGCTTGCGCGGAGCGGGGGCGGGGTTGCTCTGCCCCTTGGCGGCAGGCCTTAGGGGAGGGGCCACGCCACGGCGCTTCTGGCGCAGGCGACGCAGCTCCGCCAGCAGCCATAACAGCGCCGGCAGTACAACGCTGAAAGGCGCTGCGTAATAGGGATAGTAGTGAGCGACGAAATTTTCACTATCTATAACGTTTGCATAGACAAACTGGGAAAGCACGATCATCAGCAGGCCGAGCGGCGCGGCAAAAGACTTGCTGTCGCCAATGGACAGAACCTTGGACACCCCCAGGCTGGCCACGTACAGACATACGGTGATCTTTACGAAAGCGCCGATGATGAACACCGTGGAGATGAGCACCTCGATCCTGTCCAAAAAGTCGCCGATGTTAATCAGGCTGATGGCGATATAGGACGGGTAGTATAGCATGGAGATGTACTGGGTGCCCAGCACCAGTATGTTTCGCAGCATTACGAAGACGTAAACCAACATGGTTACGGTGAAGGACAACACCATAAGCTTCTCCGCTTTGCGGGTCTCCCTGAGCGGGTGAAGGATGAAGGGCAGCAGAGCCGCCTCCGCAAATGGAAAGGCGGCGATGTTTCTGGCATCGCGCAATACGGGTTTCCAGCCGTCATCGAGGAAGGGCAGTAAATTTCTTAAGTCCCACAGCTTGGTGGACAGCAGCGTGATGACTAGTACGATCG
>JAEZSC010000082.1 GCA_023422005.1 Bacillota bacterium
CGGGCCAAGCTGGCCGGACGGATGCAAACGGAGGAACAGGCATGAGCCAGATGAGAAACAAACGGTATCCCGATATCTTTGGGCCCACGCCGGCGACTTTCTCCCACCGGGTGGCGCATACGCTGCATACGCTGCCGCCGCACCAAACCAGGCGCTCCGTGGGCTGGATGCCCATTGCCGCCGGCACGCTGGCTGTGGCCGCAATGGTGGTGGTTGTTTCGCTGCGGGGCGGTGTGTTCCCCGATGCGGTGTCTCCGCAGGCCACGGCGCAGGCTTCCGCAGCGGTGGCACAGGCCACGACGGCGGCCTCGGCCATGCCGCAGGCCACGGCGCAGGCAACAGCCAGGCCGGAGGCTTCCGCCGCCGCAACGCAGGCGGCTGTAGGGCGGGAAACCACAATGCCCGAGGCGACGCCAGCACCCCAAAGCAGCCAATGGAACGTGAAGAATGGCCTGGCAGTGGCCGGTATGACGCTGCCCAACAGCGATCCTGCGATGCAGAACATCCTGCAGCTCAGCGAGCGCCTGGACGGCATTGTGCTCAAGCCCGGTCAGACGCTGCGGTTCTGGGAGGCTGTTGGCAAGAAGGCCAGGCAGGAGCTGAACACGATGACCGTTTTCACCGACGGCGCCCCGGGCGAAGGGATCACGGGAGTGGATATGGTGTCCACGCTGCTGTATCAGAGCGCCGTGTGCGCAGGGCTGACCATCGTGGAGCGCCACGCCCATGAGCAGCCGCCTGCCTATGCGCCCGCCGGGCAGGACGCCAAGGTGGACTTTGGCAAAGGATATGACCTGGCGATCTCCAACCCCTACGGCGAGCCGGTGACGCTGCGGCTGCATGCCGAAAATGAGGCTGGAGGCGGGTTCTGGTGCGCCTTCACCGGGACTGTGCCGGAGAAAACCCAGATAATAACGCTGGAGAGCTCCGTGGCGCAGAAGCTGGATACGCCGGCCACCACGGAGTATGTGGCCCATGAGGCCATACCCAGGGGGCGCGCGTCGGTCATCCAGCCCCGCGAGGGCTATGTCGTCGTCACCGAGAAGGTGATTTCATCGTCGGGCGGAGGGCAGCTCCGGCAGTCCTTCACGACCGACACCTATCCTGCCCAAGGCACGGTCATCTACCACAATCCAAAGGACAAACCCGATGTTACGATGCTCAAGACCGAAGGCCCCATTGAGGACTATCTTGGCGAACGATCCTGGGACGACCTGAGCGACGATATGAAGCAGAGCATGCAGGCCACCTACACCGACGAGCAGCTGGCCATGCTCTTTGCGCCCCGGCGAATTGTCACGCTGCCGGATGTCACCGGCCTGCCCGAAGCCGAGGCTGTCGACAAACTCAAGGATGCCGGCATCGTCGCGCGGGTCAGCTATCAGGACAGCGGCCGGGACGGTGTGGCCGAGGGCGTGTGCTACGAGATGGACGCCAAGCCCGGCCAGCGCTGGAACACCGACGCCAGCCTCTCGCTGTTCGTGCAGCGCCAAAAGCCCCATTGGCTGATGCCCACCGACGGGAGGGTATCGGTGCGCAAGTGGACGGACCCCATCGCCTGGCGCTTCCTGGCTGACGACGTGGCGGTGGACCTGCTCAATGAAACCTACGCGCCGCTTAAGGATGGCGAGCCCGGCGTTTCCTATACGTCGCTGGATGCGACGCTGACGATCCCCGGGCTTACCTATGGCGCCGACGGCGTGACCGCCGACGGCGAAACGCTGTGGGACGCCGACGCGCTGGAAGGCCAGGAGTTCTATGGAGACCTGTCCGCTTCTCCGGGGCAGGACTACGCGGCTTTCAGCACCTACGGCACGGGCGACGGCGGCGGCAGGACTTTGTATTACATCGACAGGACAAAGGGGAAGGGCCTTCGCCTGGAGGGCTACAGCTTCCCGTGCTTTGTGGAGAATGCGCTGTACGCGGCCAGCCAGAGCGAGGGCGGGCTGTGGATGATCGACCCGGCCAGCGGCAAGGCCACGGCGGTGTGTGAGGGTTGGAATATCACGCGGATAAACCCCAACGCTGCCGGCGGGTGGGTGCTGTTCCAGGGGTACCTGGATGGCCAGAGGCCGGGGCTGTACGCTTGCAACGTCCGCGACGGGCAGGTGTTGCAACTGAAGAAGCCGCAGCGCGACAGCGCCGGAAACGAGATGGAGTACACCTTCTTGTATGGCGGGGTCGGGGATTTGGCGCTGATGCGCAGCGAGGTGGGCTGGCTGCTGTTCCGCGACGGCAAGATGATGGACTATACCGTGCGTGAGGGCACTCTGATGGGCTACATTGCCAGCGATAACGGATCGCTGGTGCTGCGGACCGACGACGGCATCACACTGGAGCAGCCCTTCGAGGGTACGAAGACGCGGTACAGGTTTCAGCCATCGAAGTGATGCGATCCTCATTTTCCGGAAGACCGGAGTGCAGAAAAAAATCGGCCTGCCGATCATCGTCGGCAGGCCGATTCTATTGCACAAGCTTGGTTGCTTCTATGTGCTATGCTCCAGCTGCCAGAGGCGCGGCCACCGCGTATACTCGGGTTGCTTTCTGCGCGTCCAGCATATAAAGCCCCTTGCCGTCGCCGCCGAACAGCCTGTACTGGGTGATGTTATCGGTGGCGTTGGCCTCTTCCTCCACCTGTTCGGTCACGAACCATTTGATCATCTCCGAGGTCTTGAAGTCGCCTTCCTCCTGGGCGGCGGCCGCGATCTTGTAGATCAGGCTGGTCACGAACTGCTCATGGCTTAGGTTCAGGTTTAGCAGATCCTCCACCGAGGCGAAGTCATAGTTGGGCTCGTCCAGGGCTTTCAGATGCACGCGGCCGTTGGTCTGCAGGATGTAATTCATGAAGATCAGCGCGTGGTCGCGCTCCTCTTGGGCCTGCACGCGGAACCAGTGGGCGTATCCGGTCAGGCCATAGTTGGTCAGCCACGCCGACATGGACAGGTACAGATAGGCCGAGTAGAACTCGTTTTTGATCTGGTCGTTCAACAGGTCTTCGATGCGTTTGCTCAGCATGGTGTATTCCGCCTTTCTGTTTGTGCAATAGTATAGCCCATTTGAGCGTTCTTTGCTGTACTTCCGATCAGCCTTTTGACTTTTCCGCCAAAAAGATTATACTATTCGCGAAATGATTCGAGGAGGGCTTCCATGCGATTCGATCTGTTGCATCCGGCGGACCAAATCGTCATGATCATGGAGCGCATATACGCCTATGGCATGACGACGACGTCCGGCGGCAACCTTTCCGTGTTGGACGACAACGGCGACGTGTGGATCACGCCCGGCGGCATCGACAAGGGCACGCTGACTCGCAAGGACATCGTGTGCGTGAAGCCCGATGGCACCACCGTGGGCATCCATAAACCTTCCATAGAGACACCCTTCCACCTGACCATCTACAAGAGCCGGCCGGACCTGAGGGCCGTGCTGCACGCCCACCCGCCGGCGCTGGTGGCCTTCAGCGTGGTGCGGCGCATCCCCGACACGCTGCTGATCCCCAATGCGCGCCTGGTGTGCGGCGAGGTGGGCATGGCCCCCTATGGCCTGCCTGGCAGCGCCGATCTGGGTGAGAAGATCGCCGCGGTGTTTGCCCAGGGCTGCGACACCGTGATGCTGGAGAACCACGGCGTGGTGCTGGGCAGGGGAGACCTGTTCTCGGCCTTCATGGGCTTTGAGACGCTGGACTTCTGCGCCCGGCTGCAGATCGAGGCCCACAAGCTGGGCAAGCCTGCGTCGCTCAGCGAGCGCAGCGTGGAGCTCAGCCGCAGCAAGCAGGACATCCGCTGGCCCGCGTTTACGCCCGAGCGCCACAGCAGCGAGGAGAACGAGGCCCGGCGCGATATGGTGACGCTCATTCGCCGTGCCTATGACCAGCGGCTGTTCACCAGCACCCAGGGCACATTCTCCCAGCGCCTGAGCGGCGGAGATTTCCTTATCACGCCCTATCACGTGGACCGGCGCTACATGGAGGCGGAGGACCTGGTGCTGGTGCGCGCCGGCCAGACCGAGGCCGGCAAGCGCCCCAGCCGCTCGCTGCCGCTGCACCAGAAGATCTACGAGCGCCACCCGGACATCCACTCGGTCATCATCGCCCATCCACCCAACATCATGGCCTTCGCCGTCACCGAGGAGCCCTTCGACAGCCGAATCATCCCCGAGAGCTATCTGATGCTGCGCGACGTGCCCAAAATGGACTTCGGCGCCAGCTTCCTGCACACCGACACCGTGGCCGACCGCCTGAGCGGAAGCACGCCGGTTTTGCTGGTGCGCAATGACTGCGTCATCGTGACCGGCAGCTCGCTGCTCAGTGCATTCGACCGCCTGGAGGTAGCCGAGTACAGTGCCAAGGCCATCATCGCCTCCCGGGACTTGGGCGACATTGTGACCATCGACCGGCAGCGCATCGCCGACATCGACCGCGCCTTTGGGCTTGCATAGGCCTACACCGCCATCAGGAGGCCGCCATACCGTGAAGAAGCCCATCCTGCCAGCCCGGCCGGGCATCAACAGCGAGCTGATTCCGTATTACTGCGGCGCGCAGGACTGCAGCCCTCGCTGGAGCTGGGGACCGGGCGTGCGCGACCACTTCATTTTCCATTATGTGCGCGCGGGCCACGGTTCGCTGTGCCTGGGCGGAAAGACCTACGCCATCGGGCCGGGCAGCCTGTTCGTGATACCGCCGCGGCAGACGGCCAGCTACGAGGCCAATGCTGAGCAGCCGTGGAGCTATCTGTGGGTGGGCTTCTCTGGTTTGAGCGCCCACAGCTTTGTGCAGCAGACGGGGTTCGATGGGCAGAACCCGGTGCGGCAGATAAGCGAAGCCGCGTCGGCTGAGGTTTGCGACATCCTGACGGCCATGGTGGCCGCCTCGCAGAACAAGCGTAGCGCCCCTTTGCGGCTCACCGGGCTGCTGTACGGCTTCATCGCGGCGCTCATGGAAGCCAACGCCGCCGCTCTGCCCGAGCCGGGGGATGAGAACACCCGGGAGCTCTACGTGCGCAAGGCCGCGGAGTTTGTGTATATGAATTTCTCCCGGGAGATCACCGTGGAGGACATGGCTGCCCACATCGGCATCGGGCGCAAGTACCTGCACAGCCTGTTCACCGATCTCACCGGCACATCGCCCAGCGAATTTCTGATACAATACCGGCTGCACAAGGCCTGTGAGCTGATGACCGACCGCACGCTTTCGATCTCCGATATCTCCCACAGCGTGGGCTATCCCAACCCGCTAAACTTCACCCGCATCTTCCGCAAGGTCAAGGGTATGTCTCCCAGCCAGTATCGGGATAAGACCAACGCCTATCTGGGGTGCGAGTAGGAATCGAGCCACTAGCGTGTATTCGGTGAATTCAGATTCCAATCAAAGTCATGATGCCTGTAGCAGGCAAAATGGAACTTGCCCACGAGTCAATTTCATCGATGACTTCTTCGACTTCATCGCCGATTCGATGGGCTGTCAGTATGATTTGCCCCCATTTCTCTCTGTCAATTTCCGTGATCCCAAAATAATTGAATTCCGGTATAGCCTCCGCAAAGACCTGATATAAGTTCAGACGATCAAAAGTTTCTTCATGTAAACATAGGGAGTCATCCCGCCAGTTTTGACCGCGGAACTTACCTATTTGAAATTCAAAATAGCAGGAACCCGTTCGCTGGTTATTTAAGCAACAGTACTTCAACGTTAACCTCCTATTGTACAAAACCAATAGAGGGAAATTTTATGTTATCACTTGTGAGTATACCGAAAAGAAAGGTGTACCGCAACAGCAGCACACCTTTACGGTTTTCATTTTCTAAGCTGCTAAATGTTCGTAAGATCCAGCGGCTGGTGATACTGGCGGTAGATCGCCAGTATCGCTTCCTCTCGCTCCAGCATGGCGTCCACGAGGAAGGGGTCGAACATCTTGCCGCTCTCGTCGCGGATGTACTGCAGTGCGTCGGCGATGCTGAAGGCGTCCTTGTAAACACGCTTGGAGGTCAGAGCGTCCAGCACGTCGGCGATGATGCAGATGCGTGCCGACAGCGGGATGGCTTCGCCGGACAGCCCCTGAGGATACCCCGTGCCATCGTAGCGTTCATGGTGCCCCTCGGCAATCTCAATGCCCATGTCGAAGAAATGCCGCTCCGCCCGCACCATGCTGGTGTTGGCCCGTCGCAGGATTTCCGCGCCGATGCGGGTGTGGGTCTTCATGACGTTGAATTCCTCCGCCGTAAGGCGGGCGGGTTTTAGTAGGATGCCGTCGGCAATGCCGACCTTGCCGATGTCGTGCAAAGGGCTGAACTTATAGATGTTCTCGGTGAAGAGATAGTTCGCCACCGCTCCGTGGCGCTGGGTGCCGCCAATGCTCTGGGCGATCAGCCGCGAATAGTTCTGCATGCGCTCGATGTGGGCGCCGGTGTCGGAATCCTTGGCTTCTACCAGGCGGGCAAGGCCTGTGATGGACGCCAGGATCAGGTCGTCGTTGAACAGATATTTCTCCACCGCGATGGCGAAGTTGTCCGAAAGTATGCGGACATAATCCAAATGCTCCTCGTGAAAAGCGTCGGGCTCGGAACTGGAGAAAAACAGCACGCCGGAGCTCGTGCCGTCCAGCATCAGCGGATAAGCCAGGCTGGAGCGGATGCCCTCGCGCAGCAGCCGGCGGGTCGTGTCGGAGTCGGGGTGTGCAGCCAGATAGGCCTCATAATCCTGAATGAAGCGGGGACTGCCCGAGGTCACGATGGCCTGCAGCGACGTGTCCTGCAGGTTCTTCACAAAGCCGATGCCGATGTCCGTGTTTTCGTTGGTGCGCACCGACAGTGAATAAATGGAGCCGCGGAAATCCAGCAGCGCCAGGCCGATGCGCGTATAGGGCAGGTAGGAGCGGAAGTTGCGGAACACATAGTCCAGCGTGTCTTCAATGGTTGCGCCCCGGTTGATGGAGGCGTAAATGTTTACGATGTTTTTCAGGAATGCATCCATGTCAGTACCGCTTTCATCAAGTGAGTATTCAGGCGTTGAATACCGTATTGTATATACCCATCTTCACGGCCTTTCTATCATTTAACTCACGCTAAGATTTGTTTACCGCCCGTTCATACCCGCGTCATGTTTTCACGCTACAATTGGAACAACGGGACATTCTCCATTGGCGCAAGCGGTAATTCTTTGTTACAATATAGCGGCGGCAATTAAATATTGGCATCTTTACATTTCATTGCCGCTGCCCAGCCCGTATGGGTGGCAACAAAATGTATAACATTGAACCAATAGGGCACAAACAGAAGTACCGCTCGGCTTACGCCGGGTGTGCCGCGGAAGGCTTTATGAACTATACGATTGAAGAGCAATATTACATCTGGTTGGCCGGCATCGAAGGCGTGGGTCCTATTACGTTCGCTTCGCTGATGGAACGCTTTGGCACGCCGCAGGCCGTGTTTGAGCAGGCGCCGCACCATCGGGACCTGCTGGAGCAGGTGCCTCGAGTGGGCGCCAAGTTGGCCGACAGGCTTGCCCGATGCGCCACCCAGGAGCACCTGCAGAACTTTCTGCACACGCTGGAGAAAAAGGGTATTACCGCGGTGAGCCGCCTGCATGCGCTGTATCCCGCTGAGCTGTTGCAGGTGTTCGGCCCGCCGCTGGTGCTGTACTGCAAGGGCAGAACCGAGCTGCTGAAGTCCGAAAAGAAAATTGCCGTGATCGGCACGCGTTCGCCCACGGCATATGGCCGCGATGTGGCCGGCAAGCTGGGCCGGGCGCTGGGGGGCGGCGGTGTTACCGTGGTAAGCGGTATGGCCCGGGGCATCGACATCTGCGCCCATCTGGGCGCGCTGGAAGCCCATGGCGACACCATCGCCGTGTTGGGCTGCGGCACGGACGTCGTATACCCCGCCGACAAGAGCGCCGTGTATGAGCAGATCTGCCGGGAAGGCCTGATGCTCAGCGAATACATCCCCGGCACGGGCCCGCTGCATGGGAATTTCCCCGCCCGCAACCGCATCATCAGCGGCCTTAGCCGCGGTGTCGTCGTTGTGGAGGCCGCCGAGCGCAGCGGCACCAACATCACCGTGAGTTATGCGCTGGATCAGGGGCGTGACGTGTTCGCCGTGCCCGGCAACATCCTGACCGGCAGCAGCGCCAGCACCAACGCGCTCATCAAGGGCGGCTGCGAGGTCATCACCAACGAGCAGGATGTGCTGGAATACTACGGCTGGGGAGGGCGCGAGCCGCGCAAAGGCGCCCACAAGGCCAAAAACCGCGAGCCCGTGCAGCTGAGCTTCCAGCAGCGCCTGGTCACAGACGCGCTGCAGGGCGGCGAGCGCAGCTTCGACGAGCTCTTTGAGGTCACCGAGTTCTCCATGCCCGATCTGTTCACGGTACTCTCGGAGTTGGAGCTGCTCGGCGTTATCGCCCAGAAACCTGGCCGCGTGTACGCGCTGGCGGATGGAGTTTTGATATGAAGGCAACCGTATTGGGCGCGGGCCTGGCCGGCTGCGAGGCCGCCTGGCAGCTCGCGCGCCGAGGCATAGAGGTGGAGCTTTGGGAGATGAAGCCCAAGCGCTACCAGAGCGTGCACCAGAACCCCGGCTTTGCCGAGCTCGTGTGCAGCAACAGCCTGCGCAGCAGTTCGCTGGAGAACGCCGTGGGCATTCTCAAGGAGGAGATGCGGAGGCTGGATTCGCTGACCATGCGGGCCGCCGACGCCACTGCCATCCCCGCGGGTGGCGCGCTGGCCGTGGACCGTGATCATTTCTCGGCGTACATCACGGATTTCATACGTTCACAAGGCAACATCACCTTTGTGAACGACGAAGCGGCCATCATCCCCGAAGGGCCATGCATCGTGGCTACCGGGCCGCTGACCGACGGGGCTATGGCCAATGCCATCGCTGCTTTGAGCGGCGGCGACCAGCTCAATTTCTTTGACGCTGTGGCCCCCATCGTGCTGCGGGAGACCGTGGACATGGAATCGGCCTTTGAGCTGTCCCGCTGGGGCCGGGGCAACGACTACATCAACTGCCCGCTGACCGAGGAGCAGTACGACGCCTTCTGGCTGGCGCTGACGACTGCCCGAGGCGCGGTGCTGCACGAGCACGACCGGGACCCCAAGGTGTTTGAGGGCTGCATGCCGGCGGAGGTGATGGCCCGCCGGGGGCGGGACACGCTGCGCTTTGGGCCTATGAAGCCCATCGGCCTTACGGACCCGCGCACCGGCCGGCGGCCCTTCGCCGTGGTGCAGCTGCGCCGGGAGGATGCCCAGGGCATCCGCTACAACCTGGTGGGGTTCCAGACGCAGCTGGCCTGGCCGGAGCAAAAACGTGTGTTTTCCATGATTCCGGCCCTGGAACACGCTGAGTTCGTGCGCTACGGCGTCATGCACCGCAACACCTATCTGAACGCGCCCAACCTGCTGAACAGGGATTTCCGCTTCCGCGGCCGCGCGGACCTGTATTTCGCCGGGCAGATCACCGGTGTGGAGGGATATGTGGAATCGGCGGCCAGCGGCCTGACCGCGGGCATCGCGCTGGCCCGCGCGCTCATGGGTCTGCCAGGTGTGGATTTCACGGCACGCACGGCAATTGGCTCGCTGGGGTATTATATAGCGCAGGGCAATGAGCAGGGCCGGCCCTTTGCGCCGATGAACGCAAACTTTGGCATCATGGAACCGTTGGAAATGAAGGTGAAAGGTGGCGGCCGGGCACGCCATCAGGCATTGGCAGCCCGGGCACTGGCGAAGATAGACGAGATACGATCATCCATTGACGAACAGGAGGCAACCCATGGGTTTTGAGGGAACAACCATAGTGGCCGTGCGCAAGAACGGCCTGTGCGCTGTGGCCGGCGACGGCCAGGTGACCAGCGGCCAGAGCACGATTATGAAAAAGAGCGCGCGCAAGGTGCGCAGGCTTTACCATGAGAGCGTGGTCGTGGGCTTCGCCGGCGCAGTGGCCGACGCCTTTACGCTGGCCGAACGCTTTGAAGCCAAGCTGGAGCAGTACAGCGGCAACCTGAAACGCGCCGCCGTGGAGCTGGCCCAGGACTGGCGCAGCGACAAGCTGCTGCGCCGGTTGGAGGCGCTGCTGATCGCCGCCGACGCCACGGACCTGCTGATCATCTCCGGCAGCGGCGAGGTCATCGACCCCGACGACGGCATCGCCGCCATCGGCTCAGGCGGCAATTATGCGCTGGCCGCCGCCAAGGCGCTCAAGGAAAACACCGATCTTTCCGCCCGGGACATCGCGGAGAAGGCCATCCGCATCGCCGGGGAGATCTGCATCTACACCAACGACCATATCACCGTAGAGGAAGTGGGTGAAGCCCAATGACCGCATTGAACGCTTCGGTATTGACGCCCAAGGAGATCGTCACCGAACTGGACAAGTACATCATCGGCCAGGATGCCGCCAAACGCGCTGTGGCCGTGGCATTGCGCAATCGCTACCGCCGCAGCCGCCTGCCACAGGAGTTGAAGGACGAGGTAACGCCCAAGAACATATTGATGATCGGCCCCACCGGCGTGGGCAAGACCGAGATCGCTCGCCGCCTGGCCAAGCTGGTCAACGCGCCCTTTATCAAGGTGGAGGCCACAAAGTTCACCGAGGTGGGCTATGTGGGCCGCGATGTGGATTCCATGATCCGCGACCTCGTGGAGGCCGCCATCCGCATGGTGAAGGCCTATAAGATGGAGGTTGTGCGCCCCGAGGCTGCTCGTGCCGCTGAAAACCGGCTGGTCCACGTGTTGGCGCCGGGCAAGCGGCCCCGCCGCAACCGCAACCCGTTGGAGATGTTCATGGGCAACAACCAGCAGGAGGAGCCCGAGCAGCCGGACAACGAAGTGGCCGCCCGCCGCACCGAGGTCACCGAGCAGCTCAAGGCCGGTAAGCTGGAAGGCAGCACCGTTGAGATCGAGGTGGAGGACAGCCCCGCCGGCATGGAGCTGATGCCCGGCGCCGGAGCCATCGAGATCAACCTGCAGGACATGATGGGCGGCCTGCTGCCCCGGCGCACCAAGCAGCGCCGCGTCAAGGTCGCCGAGGCCCGGCGCATCTTCGAGCAGGAGGAGGCCCAGAAGCTCATCGACATGGATGAGGTGACCGCCGAGGCGCTGGCGCTGGCCGAGCAGCACGGCATCGTGTTCATCGACGAGATCGACAAGATCGCCGGCCGGGGCAACATGCAGGGCCCCGACGTCAGCCGCGAGGGCGTGCAGCGGGACATCCTGCCGCTGGTGGAGGGCAGCACCGTCAGCACCAAATACGGCCCGGTCAAGACCGACTACATGCTGTTCATCGCCGCGGGCGCCTTTCACGTCAGCAAGATCAGCGACCTGATCCCCGAGCTTCAGGGCCGCTTCCCGATCAAGGTGGAGTTAAGCTCCCTCACCGAGGAGGACTTCCGCTGCATACTGACCCAGCCGGAGAACGCGCTGATCAAGCAATACACGGCGCTGCTGCAGGTGGACAACATCCGCCTGGAGTTTGACGACGAAGCGCTCAACGCGCTGGCGCACTATGCCTTCGTTGTAAATGAGAACAGCGAGAACCTGGGCGCCCGCCGCCTGCACACGATCATGGAAAGCCTGCTGGAGGACATCTCCTTCAACGCCGGCGGCAACTACCCCGAGTTCACGCTTCGTGTGGACGCCAAGTATGTGGACGAGCACCTGAAGAAGATCGCGGGGGAGAAGGACCTGAGAAGGTATATTATTTGACGGATGCGGCCGTTGGGCCGCATGGAACCCTCTCCCCATACCCCTCTCCCCTCACGGGGCGAGGGGGGATTTAGGTAAGGTTGCCGCATCGTGCCAATGTGGTAAAGACGGCAACGGCAGAGCCCCAGGTCGCATGGGCTAGCAGCACCGCAGGTGCGGCCAGCCTTGCCCTTCATCGCGGGAGGGGCCGTATGCAATACGGCCCTACGATCACGGTAAAGAGCAGAGCCGAGTGTACTCCGGCGATTGTTTGCCTTGGTTTGCCTCATTTTCTCAAATAGATGGGTGCCGAAGGTTTCCAAAGGGCGATCGGAAAGCCCTTTGGCCGCGCCAACAGGCGCGAAATTCCTTGAAGGAGTCTCTATGCCAACCAACCTCTCCACCTACGCCCACTTCCTGGAAGCCCTGGACGACCTCGGTTTTTTGCCGTTATCCAGAAACCTTGCCGATTTCCCGAATGTTGGCGCAATGACCGACGGCAGTCAGTGGTTCACCGACGACCCGGACACCGACCCCTGGCAGTGGAAGACCCGCCTGGTGGACGAGCGAGACGGGGCCTTCGGCAAACTGCTGGGCGGCAGGCCGTCCTTCATCAGCCGGGAATGGTATCCGTTTTTTCTGGCGGCCCGCCGGGGCGTCGAAAGCTTTGAGGACGCTTACGAGGAAGGCCGCATGAGCCGAGAATGCCAGCGGATCATGGCGTTACTGGAAGAAGGCCGGCCCCTGGCCGTGCACGAGATCAAGCTGTTGGCCAGCTTTGACAAGGGCAGCCAGTCCCGCTTCGAAGGGGCTCTGACGACGCTGCAGATGGGCTTCTTCATCACCGTATCCGGCGCGGTGCGCAAGACCACGCTGCTGGGCCAGCCCTACGGCTGGCCGGGCACGCAATATCAGGCTGTGGAAGCGTGGGCGTGGCCTGAGGCGCTGGAGCGGGCCGCGGCCATGCAGCCTCAGGAGGCTGCGCAGCGCATTGTGGAGAGGGTGCGGCACATCAAGCCCGAGGTAGGGGAGAAAATGGCGAGGAAGTTCGTGGGAGTATAAAAAAGCCTTCCCCCTCGGGGGAAGGTGGCGCGAAGCGCCGGATGAGGGGCGCATGTAGTAAGATATACACCTCATCAGTCGCCTGCGGCGCCAGCTTCCCCTCAAAAGGGAAGACAAGAATATTTATTGATCCTTGAGCACTGCCCGCAGCTGCCTTAGTAAAACCCGGTCCAGCGCCACGGTGATGTTGACCCAGCCGAACAGCGCCACGGCGCAGATGATCGCCAACCCGCCGTAGATACCCAGCAGCAGCGCCGCCTTGCCATCCAGCGACGAAGCAACAAAGGCGCGCACGACGGCGTCGTCGCCATCAAAGGCCATCAGCGCCCCCAGCGAAAGCGCCCCGAAGGACACGAGACCCAGCTCGCAGAGCACCACGCGCACCAGGTGGCGCTGGCGTTCCCGCTCCGCGGCGGTGCGGTCGGCATCGGTGGCCCAGCCGTGTTCGGCCAAAGCTTGCGCGCACAGCGCCTGCGCCTGGGCCTCCCGGCTGGCAAGCCGCCAGTGGTAGCCCGCCAGCGCTGCCCACAGCGCCCATTTGCCCCAGCCCAGCGCAAAGCCATAGTCGAAGCCCTGAAGCACCGCGCCGGCCAGCAGCACCGCGCCCCAGGCTGCAGCCAGTGCGGCCAGCGCCTGCCGCCAACCCCACACCAGATAGCCCAAAGGGCCCGCCAGGCAGCTGAAAAGCGCCGCCTCCCGGGCCTTTTTCGTGTTCGCGGCATCGGGGGAAGCGGCCATGGCCTCACCACTCGGCCACCACGCCGTCGGGCGTGCGCCACAGCGGGTTCTTCCAGTCGTGGCCGACGGCGGCCATCTGGCGCACCTTGTCCTCGTCCACATCGATGCCCAGGCCCGGCGCCCGCAGCAGGCCCACGTGGCCGTCCTTGTAATCGAATACGGTGCGGTCGGTCAGATAATCCAGCAGGTCGCTGCCCTGGTTGTAATGGATGCCCAGGCTCTGCTCCTGGATGAAGGCGTTGGGTGTGCAGAAATCCAGCTGCAGGCATGCGGCCAGCGCGATGGGCCCGAGAGGGCAGTGGGGGGCCACGGCGATGTCCCAGGCTTCGGCCATGGCGGCGATCTTGCGCAGCTCCAGGATACCCCCGGCGTGGCTGACGTCGGGCTGTATGATGTCCACACCGCCGCCGGTGATGATGTTCTTGAAGCCCCAGCGGGTGAAGTTGCGCTCGCCGGTGGCGATGGGGATGCCCGTGTGGCGGCGCAGCTCGGCGAAGGCCTCCTCGTTCTCGGTGAGCACCGGCTCCTCGATGAACATGGGTTTGAGCGGTTCCAGCTCCTTCATGAGCACCCGGGCCATCGCCTTGTGCACGCGGCCGTGGAAGTCCAGCGCGATGTCCAGATCATAACCCAGCGCGTCACGGATGCCGGCCACGCGCTGCAGAACCGCGTCCACGACCGGGTGGCTGTCTATCCACGCGATCTCCGGCGTGGCGTTCATCTTGATGGCGCGGTAGCCCTGGGCGTACTTTTCCTTGGCGCCGGCTACAACGTCATTGGGCCGGTCGCCGCCGGTCCAGCAGTACACGCGGATCTTCTCGCGGCACGCGCCGCCCAGCAGCTCATACACCGGCACGCCCAGAGCCTTGCCCTTGATGTCCCACATGGCCTGTTCGATGCCCGAGAGGGCGCTGGTGAGCACCGGGCCGCCGCGGTAGAAGCCGCTGCGATACAGCACCTGGAACATGTCCTCGATATCGCCGGCGCTGCGGCCGATCACATAGCTTTCCAGCTCGCGCACGCAGGCGGCCACGGTGTCGGCGCGGCCCTCCACCACGGGCTCACCCCAGCCCACCAGGCCGTCCTCGGTCGTCATCTTGAGGAACAGCCAGCGGGGAGGGACCTTGAAGAGTTCGATGGAGCGAATGGTTAACCCGTTCATATGCAGACTCCTGGTGCTTATTTCTTGCAAGGAGAGAGTTTCGCGCCTCCAGGCGCGACAAAAGGGCTTTCCGATCGCCCTTTGGGAACCTTCGGCCCCCAATTTGGTGCATGATGTGGATGACAGTCTGTTGGGGAGCGGGCGTCAGCCCGCCGTCGTGAAGATCCAGCTGGGCAGCCACTTTAGGATGCGCTCATACCACAGCGGTATGGGCATGCCGCTGAGCACGGGGTAGAACATCACAAACAGTACCACGACAATGGCCACATAAATGTTGGTGGCCTTGCGGTTCTCGGGCTTGCGGGCCTCCCAGTCGCGGATGTACAGCACGATGGCCAGCACAAAGAACGGCACCGACGCGAAGTAATGGTAGATGAACATCGTGCGCGGCACCAGCACCCAGGGCAGGAACTCTGTCAGGAACCCTGCCAGCAGGAAGGCCGCCGGCAGATCGAAGCGCCGGGCGCGGAACAGGCGGATCATCAGCCACACGATGGCCGCGGTGCCCGCCCACCACACGGCCGGGTTGCCGAAGGTGGAGATGCAGCCGATCCAGCCGTCGGGCAGCATGTCTGCCGCGTAGAACCACATGGGCTTTACCATCAGCGGCCACTGGTACCATGGGGAGTTGAAGTAGTGGTTGTCCACCAGCGTGCTGTGGTAGCGGTACATCTGGCCCTGGTTGTCCCAGGCGATCTTGAAGTCGTTCCAATCGCCCTTGCCGGCGTTGAAGGGGATGTAGCTGGCGAAGTAAATGATGCCAGGGATCACGATGAAGAACAGCACGCACCACAGCAGCGTGAGCAGTGTCTTTTTGGCATACTCCTTGCGGAGGGCTTCGCCGGCCCCGTCTGAAAGCTCTACTTCACCGGCGGCCACGGCGCGGTATTCGCCAAAGCGTCGGTACAGGCTGTAGAAGAACATGACCGCCAGACCCGCGCCGGCATACAGGCAAATCCACTTGCTGGCGGCGCCCAGGCCGAACATCAGGCCGCACAGCGCCAGCGGCTTCAGCGTGAACATCAACTTCTGCGTGTTGTAGTTGGTCTTCAGGTATCGGTACATGAAGTAGAACATGCAGATGATGAAGAACACGCCGTACACATCGATGGTGCTGATGCGCGTCTGCACGAAGTGCATGAAGTCGAACGTAAACAGCACCGCGGTGATCATCGCATAGCGGGTGCGCTGGAACATCAGCTTGCCGAACAGATACATCATGGGCACCATCAACACGCCGAACAGCGTGCCCATGACGCGCCAGCCGAAGGGATCCATGCCAAAGAGCAGAATGCCCAGCGCGATGATGTTCTTGCCCAGCGGCGGGTGGGTGTTCTCATAGGGGTCCATGCCCTGGGTGAATTCCCACGCCGTGCGGGCGTGATAGATCTCGTCAAAATAGGTGCCGTTGTAGAAGCTGGGGCGCTCGGGCAGCGTTTCCGGCTCGTCGATGAGCCCCTGGGCCTTGGCGCTATCCTCAAAGCTCGTGGAGGCGATGGACAGCGGGCCGATGACGTTGCCGTCGGCGTCCTTAAAGACGATCTCCAGCAGGCGTACCGGCGGGCTGGTGACGGTCAGCTTGATATACCGGGCCTGGAAGCTCACGGTGTCCGGGTTCTCCTCGGTCACGTCACCGGCCCAACCGTCCACCTTCCAACGGTAGATGCCCAGGTCGTCGTCCCCTTCCTGGCCGGGCACAGGCTTGTGCCAGATTAGGATCTGGTCGGTGTAGTTGACGCCGTCCATCGAGGCGCTGACCTGGAAGTTGCCCTTGGTCAGGCTGTCGTAGTGCCAGATCTCCTCCACCTGGCGTGGCGAACCCAGATCGATGACGACCTCGTCGCCGGTGCGGGACGAGTGCCACATGCTCTTGGGCACCACCGTGGTACCCAGATAGACGAAGGCGATCACGGCGTACAGCAAGGTCAGGCCGCCCATGAGCAGCCAATCCTTCTTGGTCATGTTGGCCCGGGACGCGCTGGCCGGCACATTCAGATCGTTCAGTACGCGCTCGCGGCGCACCTCGTCGGCATCCTCATAGGGGCCGCGGGCGTCCAGCAGCGGCTGGCGGGCGCGGATGACGGCGTGCACCATGTAGAGGAACGCAGCGATGGCGGCAAGGGAGATCAGGAAGGTCCAAATGGCGTTGGTCATGATGTCGGCGATGGAGAACAGGTCTCCGTTGCGGATGGCGTCGGTGGGCATGTGCTTGTTGGCCAGCACGATGGCCACGTTGAGGAACTGGGTCAACGAGAACAGTCCGCTCAAATACAGCGCCCGGCGGTCCCGCTCCAGGATGTAATAGAGGATCAGCAGCGCTACGGCCGGGTACATGTAACGCTCATGCATGCGCAGGCCCAGTATGAACAGCGCCGTGATCAGCGCCGCCGCCCACAGGAAAACCCGGCGGTTGCTGCCGTCGCGCACGTGCAGGAATACCGCGCCAACGCTGGCCACGCCGATGCCCAGATACCCCCAGAAAGCGTAGGGCAGGCCAAGAATGCGCGTGGAATCGTCGGCCCAGTTGCCGCCCAGCAGCGCCAGCACGTTACAGGCGTTCACAGACGCGTTTTCATAGCCGCCCAGCGTGGTCAGATACAGCTTGGGCAGCCACAATACGTCGCCGCTGTTGATCCAGAAAGGCAGCGCCAGCAGGATCACCGTGCCGATGCCGGCGCCGATGGTCTTGAACCACACCAGCCAGGATTCCCGAGTGCCACGGTGCAGGCGGCTGGCCACGATCAGCGAACTGAGCATCAAGGGCCCAAAGAGCAGCATCTGGGGCTTGACCAGCACACCCAGGCCGAAGAGCGCTCCGGCTTGCCACATGCGGCCCTTGTACACCTGCCACACGCAGCCCACGACGATCAGCGTCAGGATGCTGTCGATCTGGCCCCACGCCGACGAGTCGGTCAGAATCAGCGGGTTGAACAGGTACAGCAGCGCCAGTATCATGGCCTCGCGCTCGCTCGTGCGCTTGCGGGCCATGTTGTAGATCAGCACGACCATGCCCAGGTCTGCGGCGATGCTGGGCAGCTTGGTTACCAGCACCTGCAGCGCCTGCACGTCGATGAGCCGGTTGATCATGCCCACGACCCACAGCACGTACAGATATCCCGGCGGGTAATCCAGGAAATCGGAGGTCTGGTACAGCGTGAACAGGCCATTGTTGGCGGCGCCGGAGCTCCAGCCCAGCCAGCAGCCTATGTCGTTTTCATAGCCGGTGATCAGCGTAGCCAGGATCAGGCGCACCAGCAGGCCGCCCAGCAGCGCCGCCGCCAGGAAGTACCAGTTGGGCGCCTTGTCCTCCTGGCTGCCTTCGATGCCCCGTACGCGCTTGAAGGCCAGGAACAGCACCGCGCCGAACACGATCGTCAGCATGATGATTTCTGATAAGTATTTCAGGCCGCTCCTGGCTGCCGAGCCGTCGGCGGCGGCGGGCTTGTTGGTGGCCAGGTTGGCCTCGTCCACGCCGGCGGGCAGGCTGTCCACCTTCTCCAGCTTCACGTTGGCGAAGGATGCCGTGCCGCGGCTCAAAGCGCCGTAGCCGCCCAGGCGGATGTAGACGGTCACCGTCTTCTGATCGGCGGCGGCACGGCCGTAGACCTCCACGCGCTGCCAGGCGCCGTTGCTGTCCAGCAGTGCGTCGCTGTGCACGAAGGTATCCTTGAAGCTGACCGTGGCGCCCCAATCGCCTTCGCCGCCCTGTACGCGCACATCGGCGCTCAGGCGGTACAGGGAGCCGGGCTGCACGCCCACATCCTGGGTGAAACGGGCATCGTTGGGCTCGGCGTTGGTGATGACGGCGACGGCTTCGCCGTTGGGCCCGCCACCGGCCTCCACCGAGAACAGGGTGAAGCCCTCCTCGCGGTCCCAGCAGTCGTTCTGCCAGCCCTCCGGCGTGGTGCCGTCGTGCTTCTGGAAGTCGCCATTGGCCAACAGGTTGCCATCGGCGGCTAGCGCCGTGACGCCCAGCAGCGCGCACAGCGCCAAAGCCAGGAATGCGGCCAGCGCCGCACAGCTGATTCGCGTTAGCGGTGATGCAACGCCTCGTTTCCTCGTGCTCATAAAAAAACGTCCTCCTGCGCGGGGAATGCGTTCTTGATGTGATTGACGGCCAGGTCGCGGCCCCGGCGCTCCACCTCGACAACGTCAAAGCGGCAACGCACCGCGGATTTGAGCGCCAGCCATGCGCGGGCTGCCCGTGTCAGGCTTAATTGCTTACGGGCATCCACAGCCTCGGCCGGCGTGCCGAAGCGGCTGCCCTCGCGGTATTTCACCTCTACGAACACCGTGACCGCGCCATCCAGCGCCACCAAATCCAGCTCGTGGGGGCCGTCGCGCCAATTGCGCGAGAGTACCTGCATGCCGCAGCTCGCCAGGTATTTCTCGGCCATGTCTTCGCCGAAGGCGCCCTTCTCGCGCCGGTCCGGGCCCAGGATGCCGCCGATGAAGCTGCGCCGGTGCTCCGGGCACGGGCCATGCGCCCGAAGCGCCGCGATGTGCTCCGCCGTGCCGTATCCTTTGTGGCGGGCGAAGCCGTATTGCGGCCACTGCTCTTCGTATTGGGCCATCAGCCGGTCCCGGGTTACCTTGGCTACGATGGACGCAGCGGCGATGTGATAGCTCGTGGCGTCGCCTTTGATCATGGCGCGGACGGGCGCGTCCACGTCCAGCCGCTCCATGGCGTCGGTCAGCAGCAAGTCCGGCCGCGCGCCCATGGCCCCGTAGGCCTGGGCCATGGCCAGCCGCGTGGCCTGCAGTATGTTGACGCGGTCGATGTCCTCGGCATGCACCAGCGCCACGCCCACGGCGGTGGCACGGTCCATGATCTGGTCATACAGCTTTTCTCTGCGCGCTTCCGAAAGCTTCTTGGAATCGTTGATGCCGGCGATGGGAGCGTCCAGCGGCAGCATCACGCAGGCCGCGGCCACGGGCCCGGCCAACGGCCCCCGGCCGGCTTCATCCATGCCGGCCAGAGCGCCCGCGCCCAGGGCCACCTCGCGGTCAAAGTTCAAAAGGAGTTCGGGTTTCATCTTCCTTGGGTTCCTCCAGCGTGATGCGGCCCAGTTTGCCGCCGCGCAGCTCGCCCAGCAGCATCTGGGCGGCGCGCTCCTCGTCGGGCTGTGCACCGCCCAGCAGAAAGCCCCGGCGGCGGCAGATGGCCAGCAGCATGGCGGCAGCGCTGTCTTCAGCGCGCTCCTCTATGCCATAGCGGGCGTTCAATGCTCCAGGATATTGGACGCGCAACAGCCCGATCAGTTCCAATGACAGCGCGTAGGCGCTCATGATTTCGTCGCGGATGGCGCCGGTAAGCGCCAGGCGCAGCGCGCCCGCGGCGTCGTCCAGCTTGGGCCACAGCACGCCCGGCGTGTCCATAAGCTCCATCCACGGCGTGATGCGGATCAGCTGTTTGCCCCGGGTGACGCCGGGTCGGTTGCCGGTTTTGGCGCTGGCGCTGCCCGAGAGCGCGTTGATCAGCGCGGATTTGCCCACGTTGGGTATACCGGCCACCATGGCGCGCACGGTCTTTTTTGCGCCGCGCTCGGCCATGCGGGCCACCTTGTCGGCGGCGGCGGCCTCCATGCGCTTGACCAGTGCCTCGCGGCCCCGGCCGGCGGTGGCCACGAACTCCACGGCCTCCACGCCCCGCTGGGCGTAATGGGCGGCCCAGCGCTTGGTAGCGGCGGGGTCGGCCAGGTCGGCCTTGTTGAGTACGATGACGCGGGCCTTGCGGGCGAACAGATCGTCAAAATCCGGGTTGCGGGAGCTGCCGGGGATGCGCGCGTCCACAACCTCTATGACGAAGTCCACGGCCTTTAGGTTGGCCTCCATCTCGCGACGGGCCTTGGCCATGTGCCCCGGATACCAATGAATATTCATTTCAGACGAGGGCTGGCCGCTGCCTTTGTCAGCCTGGTCGGGGCCGCTGGCGCTTGCTCGGCCCTGCGGCCTGGCTGCTCGCCCACGTGTCCCGGGGCGCTGTCCTCCGCCGAGGCCACCCCCTGTGCGTTCTGCCATGCTTCTCCTCGGTTTGGCCGCCGATAACCATCGCCAGCCAAACGCTGTTCTTTCGTCATTTGTTCTGCTTATATAGGAATCGGAAGATGCCTGCGGGCAGGTTGGTGCCTCACGCAATGTTTCTGATGCCGCCCGCGTCTCTTCTGCGGGCAACCGGCAATGCGCAAGCGCATTCCGTGACGGTATAAATTGCCTGGGAGGCTGCTTTAAATAAGCCCTGTGCTTTTTGGCAAGTCCCTTCGTTGATTATAATGGATATCCGTGGTAATTCCAATACACGCGAGGCAACGAGCATCGCCGCTTGCGGCGATTGGATGTACCACAAGAGCTAAGAATCCTCTCCATACAGCCAGCGCAGGCCCTGGGGCCAGCCCCGGGCGCTGTGTTCCAGTATGCCGGCGGTGTATGCGTTCAGGCCGCTGGCTGTGTAATTATAGAGCGCCGGGCTGGCTGCGTCATAGTTGACCATGGCCGCTGAGCGGTATTGCTCCCACGGGGCAAACAGATGCCGCATGTTGGGGTGGCGGCGCTCGAAGGCCCCGTCCACCAGCGCCGGTTGGGCGCGCAGCAGCGCAACGCTGGCCGGCAGGCCCTCGGCCGTGCGGAACACGATGCCGAAGGTGGGATCCAGCACGCCCCAATAGCCGTCGTAGAAGCATTCCACGACGGTGTGGCCGCAGTAGGGCAGGCGGGTGTTGGCGGTGATCACCATGCGGGCGCCCAACCCCGAGGACTGGCACAAGGCGCAGCACACCCGAGCTACATCGGTGCACCAGTCGGTGCCCCGGGCCAGTATGTCCTCCTCCTTGCCGCCGAATAACATGTCTTGCGCGGGCGTGTCGAAGGGCTCCACGACATACCGGCGGCAGTGGTACACGATGGCGTCCACGGTGGCCCCTTGGCTGTCGCCGCGCAGGGTAGCGGCCAGACCATCCAGCGCAGGGCGGCCCAGCGGCGTTTTCATGGGCCGCTCGTCGGTGTAATGGCGGTAGAGCCACGCGTGGGTGGCGCGGTTGAGCAGCACCATGTCGTTGTAAAAACTCCGAT
>JAEZSC010000087.1 GCA_023422005.1 Bacillota bacterium
ACGTCCGAGAGTTGCTCCTGCTGCAGGCACGAGTCGTACACTTTCTTGACCTGAAGGCATACTCTTTCGATGCACTGGAAGTTGTTGGAGTTGTCGCTCTTGATGCGGCAGGGCATATGTGATTCGCCGGCATTCTTGTAAGAATAAAAGGACATTAGTTTCCCTCCTTTTCCTGGTATTGCGGTTTGGGGTTTCTATCACATGATATGCACCCCATGCAAGCGGTGTGAGACAGGTCACAGAGGGTTTTCCGTATTTTCCGGTTGGTGCATGGCGGCTGGCGTTGTTGTCAAACCCATCGCGCAAAGGTATACTTTTATCATATGCGAAGTTGATGGAGGAGTTATGAGGAAGGCGCTGATCGTGGCAACCGACATGTTGTTGGTGCTGTTTCTGCTGGCCACCATCGCAAGCATTGCGCTGGACCTCTTCCTCGTGCGCCTCGGCGATACCAACATTTCCTTTGTGAAAGGCATCAACTACACGGTGACCAACATGGCGGTGGAAGGGGCCAACGTGCCGCCCGGCAGCCTGGCGCTGCTGCAGCGGGTGCAGGCCGGCGACGCCGCCATCGGCGACGCGCTGGTGTGTTTCGACAGCGATGGCCACACCTTCAGCGGCTTGCTGGCCGAGCGGCTCGAGGGCGAGCTGATCTTGTATGCGGGCGGCCAGATGCGTGCTGTGCCCGCCGAAGTTGTGCAGGCGCGCTACCGCTATGTGGTGCCAGGTGGCTATAACGCCATTGAACAGGCCAGCGCGCCGTGGATCGTGGGCTCCGTGGGCGGCGCTATTTTCCTGTTGTTCATTGTGGCCCGGGTGGTCGGCGCGCGCCGCCCCGAAGGGCCGCTGAGCCGCACCGACGGCGAGATCTCTTCGCTGTTCCGCTAAACGGCTGCCGACCTCATGGCAGGCCGAGAACAGGAGGTTCCCTTGAGCAAGCCCGCAGTCTATCTGGATTTCCAGGGCACGCTGGGTGGCAGCGGCACCGATGACATCCGCACGTTCTCGTTCTATCCTTTTTCCATAGAGGCCATACGGCTGCTCAATGACCGCGGTGTGCTGGCCATCGGCACAACCAACCAGAGCCGCATCGCCAAGGGCGAGCTCACGCTGGAGCAATACGACGAAAAGCTCCGGCTGCTTCATGAGGAACTGGCTGCCCAAGGCGCGCGCCTGGACGCAGTCTACATGTGCCCCCATGTCCGCGAAGACCGGTGTGCTTGCAAGAAGCCCGCCACCGGTATGGTGGATCAGGCCCGCCGGGATTTTGACATCGACCGCAACCGGGAGTATGTTGTGGGCGACATGGGCATGAACGACATGCTGCTGGCGGCCAACATAGGCGCCAAGGGCGTGCTGGTGCTGACCGGCACCGGACAGGGCAGCCTGGGCGCCTACCGCCACACGTGGAGCGGTGTGGACGCCCACCACATCGCCGAAGACGCGCTGGAGGCGGTGCGGTGGATACTGGCAGACCTTTTTTAGTATAAGTAGGAGAAATGTATTGTAAAAAGGATCCGGCAGCGGTAATCTGGTAAATATAGGAAAACAAATGTGCCTTGTTAGGGCACAGAAAGACGAGGGAAGAAGCTGTGAAGAGAACATTTGTGCTGTTGACGGTGCTTGCGATGCTGGCGGGCATCTTTGCCGGGTGCGCCGCCGCGGGCAGCAACACGCTCAAGGTCGGCATGGAGTTGGCGTATCCGCCATTTGAAACCAAGGATGACCAGGGCAACCCGACCGGGGTCAGCGTGGATTTCGCCCGCGCGCTGGGGGAGTCTCTGGGGCGGCCGGTGGAGATACAGAACATCGCCTGGGATGGGCTGATCCCCGCGCTGCAGACGGGGAAGGTCGATATCGTCATATCCTCGATGACGATCAAGCCCAGCCGCCTGGAACAGATCGAATTCTCCAAACCCTATGCCAAGGCGCTGCTTGCCCTGCTGACCAACAAGAATTCCAACGTCAAGAGCGTGGACGACCTGAATCAGGCGGGAAGGAAGATCGCCGTCAAGACCGGCACCACCGGTGACCTTTATGCGCAGGAAAAGCTCAAAAATGCTCAGCTCATTTCCCTGGCCGATGAGTCCGCCTGCGTCACCGAGGTCGTCCAGGGCAAGGCTGACGCTTTCATCTATGACCAGCTGACCATTTACCGCAACCAGGCGGCCAACCCGGACACGACCGCCGCCGTGTATATCCCCGGCCAGGACGTGGAGTATTGGGGCGTGGGCGTCAAAAAGGGCAACGCGCAGCTGCTGGAAAAGGTGAACACTTTCATCGACAAATTCTATGCTGACAAGGGCTTCGACGCCATCACGCAGAAGTATCTCGCGCAGGAGAAACAGGCTTTCGATGAGCTGGGTTTCGACTGGTTCTTTGACGGTGTGATGAAGTAGCGCGGGATATGAGATTGAAGGATCTGTTTTTTCGCCGGGAGGACGGCAGGGTAACCGCAGTGCAGGTCGTATTCAATGTGGCGCTGGCTTTGGCGCTGCTGGGCGTAGCGCTGTGGTACTGCGTGGCCCGCACCGGCGTGTCTCTGGATTTTGCTGTGCTCTGGCAGTTCCGCTACCGGATTTGGCTGGGCTTTGCCACCACCGTGGGGTTGAGCGCGGCCAGCTTGGTTGTCAGCCTCTCGCTTGGCTTTCTAACGGCTGTGGGGTCCCGCAGCCGCCTTTTGGTTGCATCCTTTCTGTGCAAGATGTATGTGCAGTTCATGCGCGGCACGCCGCTCATCACGCAGATTTATCTCTTTTTCTACATCGTCGGCACCGCGCTGGGTATGGAAAGCCGTTTCTGGGCAGGCGTTATCATACTGTCCGTCTTCGAGGGAGCCTATATCTCCGAGATCATCCGTGGCGGCCTGCAGTCGGTGGACCAGACCCAGTTGGAAGCCGCCGCCGCCGTGGGGCTCAACAGAAGCCAGACCATGCGGCTGGTCGTTCTTCCGCAGCTGTTCACCCGCATCCTGCCGGCGCTGGCCGGGCAGTCCGCATCCATCATCAAGGACTCCTCGCTGCTGAGCATCATTTCCGTCATCGAGATGACACAGACCTTTCGGGAGATCAGCTCCACGACATTCGCGCTGTTCGTGTGCTATATTTTCCTTGGCCTGCTGTATTTGTGCCTGACGATGCCGCTGTCGCTGCTGACGCAGCGTTTGGAAATGAGGTATCGGTATGAGACTTGATGTCCGCGGACTCACCAAGTCCTTCGATGGCCGCAGCGAGGTTCTCAAAGCTTTGGATTTTCAGACCGACTTTGGCAGCCTGGCCGTCATCGGGCCCTCCGGCGGGGGCAAATCCACGCTGCTGCGGCTGATCGGCGGGCTCATCACCCCGACATCCGGTGAAATCGTTCTGGACGGCAAGAGGATCGATTATTCCACCGCCGGCCTGCTGGAGCACCATCGCCAGGTGGGCTTTGTGTTCCAATCCAAGGGGCTGTTCCACCATTTGACCGGATTGCAGAACATCACGATGCCGCTGGAGAAGGTGCACCGTTACAGCCGGAGCGACGCACAGGACATTGCGCTGCAGATGCTCAAGCGGTTTGGCCTGGGTTCAGACGGCAACAAACGCCCCCATGAGCTGTCCGGCGGCCAACAGCAGCGCATTGCCATTGCCAGGGCAGTGGCGGCGCGGCCCCGGCTGCTGCTGCTGGATGAGCCCACCAGTGCGTTGGACCCCGAGCTTACAAGCGAAGTGCTGGACATGGTCAACGAACTGCGCAAGGATGGCCTGCATATCATCGTCGTGACCCACGAGATGGGGTTTGCGCGCAACGCCTGCGAAAGGACGCTGTTTTTAAGCGAGGGGCGCCTGCTGGAGCAGGGCGACAGCGCCAGCATGTTCGATGCGCCCCACACCCGCCAACTGCGGGATTTCCTCGGCAAGGTGCTGGAGTGGAAGCCGTAGGGGCCTAGCCGCCATAGCAAATGGTGAAGCACAAAAGCTATGAGGGGATAAGTTTTCTAACTCTATTTTAATGTCCATAGGCGCAGCTCCGAGGGTATATATTACCAGTGGAGCGGCGCTTTTTTGCAGAACTGGCGAAAGCCCGCGCTTTTGATGCCTTTACCTGGCGTAGCGGTTGAAATTTGCCCCATTGTGACCGTGACCGCCGGGAGGCCAGAATACATCATGCACAGGTGTTTGGACCGCCGGGACGCAGCGCGCCGAAGGCGACAAACGCAAGGAGGCGGCTTATGCAACCCCGGTCTTACCGGACGCGCCCGGCATGCCCATGCTAGAGGCGAAGCTCTTGCGTCGGGCGCCGCGACGCCCGCATGGTTTTGTGTCTCTGCGAAGGAAGCTCATCACCGGCATCGTTTTGGCCATCGCCGTGGTTAGCCTGGGCCGCGGTCTTCTGGAAATATCCGTCCAGGGGGCACGCATTAACCGCGATATAGAAGACAAGAGCGGCCGCCTCACGCTGTTGGCCGCCGATTTGGCCGCTGCCCCGTTGGTCTACGGCGACGACAAGGCCATCAGGAGTGCCATGAGCAGCCTGATGCTGGACGACGATATCGCCTATATTCAAATCCTCGATTCTGTTGGCAACATCCGCTGCGAGCTTGGCACGCGCCACACCGGCATGCTCATGAAGAGCCGCGATATCGTCTACCGTACCTCCTATCCCATCGGCCTGGTCAACCTGGGAGTCGGCGTCTCCAAAGAGCGCATCATGCAAGCGCGGTTGGAAGTGGTTTGGTTCAGCCTGGCGTCCTTCATCATCACGCTGTTCCTTATTGTGCTGCTGGTCCTGGTCATTACCCATCTCGTTATGAGGCCCATGGAAACGCTCAAGGACACCGTGGGCCGCCTGAGCCGCGGTGATTACAGCGCGCGCTCCCATGTGAATACCAACGATGAGGTCGGCGTGCTCTCCCGGTTCATCGATGACAGCATCGAGCTCATTCGCCAGCGTGAGGAGCACCTGCGGCAAAGCGAGAACCGCTACCGTTTGCTGGCGGACAACGCAACCGATACCATATCCACGTGCAACCTGAGCGGCGTGCTGACCTACCTTTCGCCTTCGGTAGAGCGGCTGACCGGCTATCGGCCGGAGCAGCTGCTGGGCAAGAGCATTTTCGGCATTGTGCATCCCCTGGACAGGAAAGATTTCCAGAAACTCTATGGCGCGCCTCACGCGATAGGCGATCACTTCACGTCTGTGTACCGCATCCATCGCAAGGACGGCTCCGTCGCCTGGCTGGAAACGACCAATCAGGTGGTCAGCAACAGCAATGGGGAGATGGAGATGCAAAGCGCCACCCGGGAGATCAGCGACAGCGTGGAGGCGCAGCAGCAATTGCTGGGCGAAAAGGAGAGGCTGCGCATTACGCTGGAATCCATTGGCGACGGCGTCATCGCCACCGACAGCCAGGGCATCGTCACGCTCATGAACGACGTGGCCGCCACCTATACCGGTTGGCCGGTGGCCCAGGCCGTGGGCCAGCCGCTTTCACAGGTGTTCGATATCTACAACGAGGCCACCGGCGAGCCCGCCATGAACCCGGTGGAGAAGGTGCTGCAAACCGGCGCCGTGGTGGAACTGGCCAACCATACAGTGCTGCGCGCGCAGGATGGCACGCTGCGCTACATCGCCGACAGCGCGGCGCCTATCCTGGATGGCAGCCGCGACATACTGGGCGTAGTCATGGTCGTACGCGACGTTTCCGAGCAGAAGCATAAGGAAAAGGTGCAGATCTACCAGAGCTATCACGATGTTCTGACGGGGCTTTACAACCGCAGCTTCTTCGAGGAGGAGATGAAGCGGCTGGACAGCGGCCGCCAGATGCCAATCTCGATCATCATGGGCGATGTCAACGGCCTGAAACTGACCAATGACGTCTTCGGCCATGACGAGGGCGATACCCTGCTGCGGCGCATCGCCGCGCTGCTGAGCAGCTGCTGCCGCGCCGACGACATCGTCGCCCGCACCGGCGGCGACGAGTTCTGCATTCTGCTGCCCAGCACCGAGGCCGAGGGGGCGGAGGAAATTTGCCAGCGCATCTACAACGCCTGCTCCGAACAGGATGTGGGCAACGGCGCCGCCGCGTTGCGCCTGAGCATTTCGCTGGGCTATGCGACCAAGGAGAGCGCCGAGCGCCGCCTGCCCAGCGTGCTCAAGGCAGCTGAGGATTCCATGTACAAGCGCAAGCTGCTGGAGAGCCGCGGCCAGCACAGCTCCATCGTCAGTTCCATCCGCTCCACGCTCAGCGAGAAGAGCCATGAGACCGAGGATCACTCCTACCGGCTCATGAACTATGCCCGCATGGTAGGCATGAAGGCCATGCTCAACTCCGACCAGTTGAGCGATCTGGAGCTGCTGGCCCTGATGCACGACATCGGCAAGATAACCGTGGACGACGCCATTCTCAACAAGTCGGGTCCGTTGACCAAAGCTGAATGGGAGGTCCTAAAAAAACACCCGGAGATGGGCTATCGGATCGCCAGCTCTTCGCCGGAGCTGTTGGCCATCGCCAACTGCATACTGGCTCACCACGAGCGCTGGGATGGCAAGGGCTATCCCCAGGGCTTAAGCGGCGCGGACATCCCGTTGCTCAGCCGCATCCTCTCCATCGTGGACAGCTACGACGCCATGACCCAGGACCGCGTCTACCGCAAGGGCCTAACCCGCGAGCAAGCCATCGAAGAGTTGCGCCGCAACACCGGTACCCAGTTCGACCCGGAGCTTGTGGATATTTTTATCCAGTGTATCGAGGAAACAAACAACGAGAGCGCTTGGCTGAAAACGAGCGATATCGCTTGAGTGTTCGCTGACGATGCATCAGCGTCGTCGGTGATTTGGACGACTTGTTCCTGTTGTATGTATGCCCGCCGCCGATAGCTGTCGCCGGCGGGCTTTTCTTAGGGCCGTATTGCATATGGCCCAGCCCTTGGGTTGGGCAAACGAAACGTCTTACAGTTTCTTAAGCATGCCGCAAACGGTATAGGGAACCCCCTGCGGCCGGAAAGGCTCATCTGGGACGAACCCTTGTTCTTCGTACCATTTCTTCAAGACGGTATTTTCATTGATCATGCCCAGGCCAATCTCCTGTAATCCGATCTGGCGCGCAACTTGGCATGCGCATTCCATGAGCGCCATACCATACCCTTTGTGGCGGTGCTCTGGTGCGACGGCAAGCCGGGTGATTTCGTATGCTCCGTGATAGGGTGCGACTGCAACAAACCCGACCCAGTCTGATCTCTCCCGAATACCCAGGCAATGGGCGTCCTTACGGTCAAGCTGGGCTAGCAGCCGTTCTTCCGTTATGAAGGCTACATGCTGCGGGCAGTTTTTCTCCGTGAGCCCCATCTCCTGGGCCACACCCAGAAAGGAACGCCGCAGCAACCGCGTGATTTGAGTGTAATCCTGAGCAATATTTACCGGTACAACCGTTCCCTGGAAGCTCATAGCCCATAGCCCGCGTGCTGCGCGAATCGCAGGAACCCCGCGTGGCCAGCCTCGTCATCCTGGAACACCGCGCAATCCTGCAGCACCCGCACGCACTTGTTGGAGCACTCGCCCTGTATGCGGGCCATGGCCTGATCCAGCGTGGCGCTGGGGCCTTCGGCCAGCATGGCGTCCAACCAGCGCAGGTGTTTGTTCAGCGGGTGGGCGGTGTCCTCCAGGGCATCGCGGTCATAGGGCACGCTGCCGCACAGGATGTCGGCCAGCGCCCGGAACTCCGCGTCCAGCCGCCCGGGCAATATGAACAGACCCATGACCTCTATGAGCCCGATGTTCTCCTTCTTGATGTGGTGCAGATCGCCGTGCACGTGGAAGATGCCCATGGGGTGCTCGGCGCTGGTGCGGTTGTTGCGCAGCACGAAATCCAGTTCCCACGCCTCGCCTCGGCGGCGGGCGATGGGCGTCACGGCGTTGTGGGGCGAGTCGGTGTGGGCCAAGATGCCCAGGCTCTCGTCGCTGTAGGCCTCCCAGAGGCTCAGCAGGCGGGTGGCTTCCTCGGTGAGGGCGTCGGCGCTCTCGTGGCGCAGGCGCAGCACCGACATGGGCCAGTGCAGGATGCCTGCTTCCAAGCCCTTCACCGGTGCGCGCAGGCTGTGGCGCACGGCAGCCTTGGACATCGGCATCGTCCACGCGCCGCCCTGGAAATGGTCATGATTCAGTATGGACCCCCCCACAATGGGAATGCCGGCGTTGGACCCGATGAAGTAGTGGGGGAAGCGTTCCAGAAAGTCCATCAGCCGCACAAAGGTCTCCCGCCGAATGCGCATGGGCACGTGCACCTCGCGCAGCACGATGCAGTGCTCGGGGTAATAGACATAGGGCGAATACTGGAAGAACCAGGATTCCTCGTTGAGCGTCACCGGCAGCATTCGCAGCGTCTGGCGGGCGGGGTGGTCCAGCCGGCCGCGGTAGCCCACGTTGCTGGGGCACAGCTGGCATTTGGGATAGCCCACCTGGGGCAGTGTTTTAAGCCGGGCCACCTCGCGGGGGTCCTTCTCGGGCTTGCTCAGGTTGATCGTGATTTCCATGGTGCCGTAGGTCGTGTCGTGGTTCCAGGCAATGTTGCGGGCCACGCGATCGCTGCGGATGTAGCCGCTGTCGATGTTGAGACCGTAGAACCATTGGCAGGCGGCACGGATGCCCTGGGAGGCTTCCAGAGCCTGAAATTTCGCGGCAATCTCCGAAGGCCGGGGCATCAGCGCGCCCATGAGTTTGGTATCGAACAGGTCGCGCTCGGTCTCGGTGTCGTTCTCTATGAGCCCTTGGGCCACGGCATAATCCAGCAGGCGGGACAGGATGGGAAGCGCCGTGCCCTGCGCGTCGGCCGGGTTTTCCGGCTCCTCGGCGGGCTGGGTCAGATGCAGCGCATCCAACAGCAGATTGCGGGCCATGGGCGCATCCAGCGGTGTCATCATGCCCCGAGCGATGCCAAAGGCCACCAGCCGTTCTACGTCGGCGGCAGGATTATAGCTCATATTTTCGGCTTCCTTACTTGTCTTTTTCTAACATTATAGACCACAGGGTGTTCTTTGAAAAGCGCCGGGGGAGGGCGGACGTTGCTTTCCATGAGTGCTTTGTTATAATGGTAACAAAAGGATTATAGGAGGCAGAGCATGGCAACCGCGGTCGTGTATTACAGCTTCGGCGGCAATTGCGCCCTGGCGGCCAAGGCATTGGCCGAAAAGTTGGGAGCCAAACTGGTGGAGCTCAAGGAATGCAAGCCCCGTCCCCATAAGATCAACTTCATGACCATGGGCTTTCAGGCGGCGTTTGGCGTAGGCACGCGCCTGGCCGGCGACCCGGCGGCGCAGGTGGCCGATTGCGGCACGCTGCATGTGCTCACGCCGGTGTGGGCCAGTAGCCTGACGCCGGCAGTGCGTTCCTTTTTGAGCGAGACCGACCTCAAGGGAAAGCGCGTGTACCTGTATGCCGTCATGGCCGACCCGTCTTTGAACGTGAAAAAGATACGGGCCGCCACCCAAAAGCTGGTGACGGCTGCCGGCGGCACGCTGGCAGGTGCGAAGGGCGTGCTCGGAGCGGCTCCCGGCAAGCCGCCCCGGCAGGAAGCCGCGGCGGACATTCGCGCGCTGGCGCTGTGAAAGAGCGTTCTGTGGTGAGAATCTATTGGTTTTCGTTGGCGCTGGCCGTGGTGGCCAACGTGTTCTATCATGTGTTCCAGAAGCAAACACCCGCCGGTGCGCCTCCCATGCTGGCGCTGACGGTCACCTATCTCACGGCCGGCGTCGCGTGCCTGGCGGTCTATGCGCTGTTCCCGGGGCCGGCGGGGTTCGCGGCGGGGTTCCGGGCGCTCAACTGGACGTCGGCGGTGCTGGGAGTGACCATCATTTTTCTGGAACTGGGCTTCCTGCTGGCCTATCGCTCCGGCGGCAACGTGAACACCGCGGCGCTGCTGGTCAATACGGCGGTGGCCGTGCTGCTGGTGCCTGTGGGCATCGCGCTGTTCCGCGAGGGCTTCAAGCCCATACATGCGGCTGGCATGGCGTTATGCCTTGTTGGGCTTTTTCTGATGACGCGGAAGTGAAAACCCTCCGGCAGGCCATGGGCCTGCCACCTCCCTTGCTAAGGGAGGCAGGATGCAGCTCAATATCATTTTGATAAAAGCTCGGCAGAGATGCTGAGCTCTTTCTTTATGTATTGCATGATTCCTTTCGATGCACGAAAAAAACCCCTGCCTCGTGGTGAGGCAGAGGGATAAGCTTATTTCCTTAACTCAATGATATTGGATATTGCCTTGGCCCCCTTAACAAGGGGCTGGACGCACCCGTTGGGTGCTGCTCGCCCATGCATCCTGGGGCTCCGGCCGTGGGCCGGTGGGGGTTCCGTCATTCGGCGCTTAATTCCACCGAGCTCGCAGATGAGTGCAGCGTGACGGTGGGGCCGCCGCCGTTCAGCTTGCCGCGCACCAGGCCGCGCTTCTGCTGGGAGACGTCCACCGAAAGGCCGTTCACGGATGCGTTGCCCGCGGAGGTGGAAAGGTCCACATCGGCTGCGGCATCGGCGGGTATGCTGACACGCACGCCGCCGGCGGAGCTGTCGGCCTTCACACTGGCCTTCACGTCGCGCATGCGCAGCGTGACCGACGACGCCGAGGAATGGGCGTCCACGGCGCCGCTTACGTCGCTGGCGTCTATGCTGCCGGCGGAGGATTGAAGGCGTATCAGGCCGGCCGCCTCACAGGAATCCACGCGGATGCTGCCGGCGGAGCTGTGCAGGTTGATGTCGGCGCCCGCCAGTTTGCCGGCGCGCACCGAACCTGCCGAGGAGCTGATCTCGATGCCCTTCTCGGCGATGACATCATCCACGTTCACGGAGCCAGCGGAGGACTTCACCCGCAGCGACTGCACCCGCAGACCGCCCTCCACGCGGACGCTGCCAGCTGAAGCCGACACATCCAGCGTGCCGGAGTAGTTGTTGGGCAGCGTGATCTCCAGCGTCAGCGAGCCGAAGTTGAACAGGCTCAGGCCCCGCTGCCGGTGGGCCCGCACGCGTACCTGGCCGTTGGCGTTCGTCACATCCAGCACGGCAGGGCCGAACAGGCCGGCGTCGTTGCCGCTCAGGCGCGCTGTGAGCTCCGCTGTGTCAGCTGTTGTAATCCGCACCGAGGAGATCTCCGAACTCACGACGACGCTGCCCACGCCCTCCAGAGCCACGATGCGGGGTTCGCTGTCCAGCGGCTGCGTCTCCCATGGGCCGTTCAGCGCATAAACCAAGCACACGAAGATGATCACGATGCTGGCCACAATCGCAAATGGTTTCATGATAAGCTCCTATCGCTTTGTCATATTCTCCCATCAGTATAGAAGAAAGCCATCCGTGGTGCAAGCCTTACTGCCCCGCAGTCAAAGCCTGCTCTTCCTGGGCAATGCGGCCTTCCTCTATGCGGCGGAACAGCACGTCCACGGGCCCCAGCTCTCCGGCGGGCAGGTCCTCCGGCCCCCAAGCCGGCTCGCCCAAACCCAGCATGGCGCGGATGCGTGCGCACGAGAAGGGGAGGAAGGGCTCCAGCAGCCGTGACAGGTTGGCGATGGCCCAGGCGCAGGTGCCGATGTCGGCGGAGCATTGGGCCGGGTCCGCCGTGCGGGTGACCCATGGCCGGCGTTCGTCGTAGAAGCGGTTGAGCCCGCGTACCAGCTCGAAGGCCTCATCCAGCGCCGCCTTGAACTCCAGCTCCTCGATGAGGCGTCCGCAGGTTTGGAAAGCAGAGCACACCCGCTGGGCCACGGCGGCATCCGGCGCGCCGCCGGGGATGCGGTTGCCCAGATAGCGCGCGGCGAAGGCCAGCGTGCGGTTGACCAGGTTACCGAAGGCGCCCAGCAGCTCTGCGTTGTGGCTGTGGATGAACTCGCGAAACGTGAAGTCGCTGTTGCGCTTCTCCGGCCCGTTGGCGATCAGGAAGTAGCGGATGGAATCGGCCTCGTAGCGGTCCAGCAGATCGCCGGCCCACACGGCCCAGTTGGCGCTGGTGGAGATCTTGCGTCCCTCCAGCGTCAGGTATTCGCTGCTCGCCACGCGGTCCGGCAGGTGATAGCCGCCCGCAGCCTGCAGCAGCGCCGGCAGGATCACCGTGTGGAAGGGCACGTTGTCCTTGCCGTGGACATAGTAATGCCGGGCGTCGTCGCTGCGCCAGAAGGCGTCCCAATCCTGCCCATTTTCGTCACACCAATGTTTGCTGGCCGACAGATACCCCAGCACGTTTTCTGCCCAGATGTATATTTTCTTGCCCTCGTAGCCCTCCTTCGGTACATCGATGCCCCAGTCCAGGTCGCGGGTCAGTGTGCGATCCGGCAGGCCCTCCTTCACATAGCGCGCCGTGAGGCCCAATGCGTTCTTGCGCCAGTGGGCCGCCCGGGCCAGATAGCCCGACAGGAAGCCCTGCAAGGCGCTCAGGCGCAGAAACAGGTGCCGGGAGGGCCGAAAGGCGATGGCCTGGCCGCACAGAGCGCACACGGGTTCCAGCAGCCGCTCGGGTTCCAGCACCTCGCCGCAGGCCTCGCACTGGTCGCCCCGGGCGGCCTCGCCGCAGCGGGGACACCGCCCCCGCACAAAGCGGTCCGGCAGGAAGCGCCCGCAGCGCTCGCACCAGGCCTGCTCGGTCTGCCGCTCGTCCACCAGACCGCTTGCGTACATGGCCCGGTGCAGGCCCTGCACAAAGGCCACATGGTGCGCATCCGACGTTTTGGTGTATAGGTCGTAGGTGAAGCCTAGCCGATCAAAACATGAAACGAAGTCCGCGTGCCAGCGGTCAGCCACGACTCCCGGCGGCACGCCCTCGCGCTCGGCGGCGATGGAGATGGGCGTGCCGTGGCAGTCGCTGCCGCTGACATAGCACACGTTGTCGCCTTTGAGGCGGTGGTAGCGTGCCAGCACGTCGCCGGGCAGCAGCGCCGCGATGTGGCCGATGTGCAATGGGCCGTTGGCATAGGGCCACGCGCCGGCAATCAGAATATTCATTGTATTCCTCCTTTATAAATGAAACAATCAAAAAAGCCCGCCTCCTGAAAGTCAGGAGACGGGCATGATGCCGTGTTACCACTCCGATTCGCCACCCCTCGCGGGGAAGGCCTCTATAGGTACGCCGTGCTTTGCGGGATACCCTGGCGGGATATCGGCCGCCCATGCCGTCGGGAGCTCAAAAGCCCAAGGCTGTTCGCTCCTGCAAGGCTCCGGGGCCATGTTCGGCCCGCCTTTCCCGCTCCCTTTCAGCAAACGGGAGCTCTCTGTGGAGAAAGGAGGAGGCTTACTCTCCCCGTCATCGCCATCGTTATGATTTGCCATAGTATATGCCACGGCATGAAACCTGTCAACAGGGGATTTCGCGTCCTTCGTTGCGCCTTGCGCAACTATCGGCTTGCTCTCACATCGGCTAAAGCCGACATTGCCGCAAGCCGGGGCAACGCCTGCAGGCGCGACCAAAGGGCTTTCCGGTCGCCCTTTGGAAACCTTCGGCATCAATAACCAATAAGTTATATGAATCTATGCTTGCCGTGCAATCGTCGGACGGCGGGGGAGCAGGCCCATGACCAGTGCCAACGCCACAGCCAACGCCGGCACGGCCAGCAGCCGCGGCGCGTTCAGCAGATAGCGGGCATCGGTGCTCAGGAAGAAGCGCCAGCCCAGCAGCGCGGCGGTCTGCATCAGCACCGCTGCCGCCGCCATCCCCGCGACAGCAGCCGTCAACGCGATCATAGCGCCGGTAAGCGCCCGCTGCGGCGGCTGCCGCCATAGCGCCAGCGCCGCTGCAATGCCCAGCAGCGCCGAAAGCCAACCCCACTGGCGCGCCATGGCCGCGCCTTCGGTCAGCGTGCGCGCGGCAGCCTCGGTTGGGTTCTTCACCAGATAGCCCTGGTCATGCAGCGCCTGAGCCACTGCCTGCGCCGCGGAAACCGAGCGCGTCTCCACTTCCGCCCGGACGATGGGCAGCGGTTCGTTATCCCGCGAATCTCCTTTGGGCGGCAGCGCCCGCGCGATGGCCTCGTCCAGCCACAGGCCGTCGTCCCGGGCGGCGCCAGTGGGTGCGGCCACGCCGCTGATCTGCACATCAAGCGCGCCTCCGCCCTCCACGCTGAGGCACACCGTACCGGGCGGCTCACTGTCTGCCCGGTTGGCCGCTACGGCCAGGCGCTGCGCCAGGGCGCTGCCCAGCAGGGCCTGGGCATTCCACGCGCTGTGGGGCAGCTCTCCTTGAGCCAGCGGTAGGTTTAGGGATTTCAGTTCCTCTTCCGGGACGGCATAGACCGTGGCAGCCAGCGCGTAACCCAGACCGCCCAGCGTCACCGGCAGCTCGCGCACCGCCACCGCCGCGCGCACGCCCTCCAGCGCCCGCCATCCGGTGATGGTCTTTTCATCCATCTTGGGTGTGCCGGCACCCATGGGGGCGTACACGCTGAGCACTGGCGGGCCTTGGGCGGCTAGCTGCGCCGCCGCGTCGGCCCGGCCCAGGCTGGCGGCTAGCGCGATGGTGGCGGCCATGGCAAAAGCCGCCAGCGCCGCCGTGCCGGCAGAAAGGCCCTTCATCGCCCCGCCCTCCTGCGCCGGCTCCACAGGCCAAGCGCCACGGCCACCGCTGCTACGGCCAGTGCCACCGCCGCCACGGCCCAACCGGTTGGGTCCTGCCGGGCGGGGGCGTTGGCGGCCGGCGCCTGGGCCACGGCAAAGGCCGGCTCCTGGGGCTTGGGGATGTTGGCCCGGGTAACAAACTGCACGCGCTGGGTGTGGGGATTGCCGTCGGCATCCTCGTAACGGATCACGACTTCCGCCGGTACTTCCAGCGTGAGCGGCGCGTCGCCGGGTTGGGCGGTCTTCCACGCGTCGGACTTCTTCACGGCTTCGGCGATGCTCCTGTCGAAGGCCATCGTAAGCTCCACGTCGGCGCTCTTGCCGCTTTCCAGGTTGCCGGCATAAGCGTCGCCACCCACCGCGGTCAGGTTCCTTCCCTCAGCGGTGGCAAAGATGTTATAGATCATGACCTTGCCCAGGTTGTGCACGCCGAATTTGACCGTCACCGGGTCGGCGGCGTCCGCGGGCAGCGCTGCCGGTGTGTCGGCGAACAGGCGGAGCTCCTCCGAAGGCTGTTTCGATGCTTTCACCTCCACGGGCACGGCCACGCTCAACGTGAGCGGCATGCCTCGACCATCTTCATAGCGGATGTCCAGCGTCACCGTATGCACGCCCGCTGCGGCGTCGTCGGAGGCCTTCACATCCAGCGCCATCGGGGCGGTTTTGCCGGCGTCCAGCTGCGCCAGATACAGCATGTTGCGCCCCCGGCACAGCAGTGCGCCGTCGGCACAGGAGGCCGTCACGGCGATGTTGCGGGCCAGCTGCTTGTCATGGGTGTTGCGCAGCGTGAAGCTCAGTTCCGCGTGCCCGCCGGGGGTCAGCGCGTCACCGGCCAGCGCGTAGGCGTCCACAATCAGCCGTGTCTCCATGGGCGGCGCGGCCAGCACAGGGGCATTCATCGTCAGCGCCAGCAGCGCCGCGGCCAGCAATGTCACTACCTTCTTCATGGCGTTTCCTCCTGTCAGTCCTGAGAGACGGGTTCCTGGCGGGCCACCCGCTGCCACAGACGCGCCGCTGCCCAGCCCAGCAGTGGCAGAGCCGCCGCCCACAGCGTGCACAGCCACGCCGGCTGCCACAGCGCGCCCTGCCACAGCTGCGCCGCGTGCAGTTCCTTGAGCAATGGCATGGGCAGCAGTAGCCGCGAGGGAGCGTAGCGCAGCACGCAATCCAGCGCCGGAGAGGCGAGCTTGAGCATGGCCGCGATGGTCGGCGCGGCGAACAGCGCCATGGCCGCCACCGCCGGCGTTGTCACCGACGCCATGGCGGCGCTAAGTACGCCGGTGCACAGCGCCAGCGCCAGCGCGCCCAGCGCGCCCATGGCGGCCTGCAGGCCGGCCAGCTGCGCCAGCGTCAGCGGGTAGGCGATCTGGCTGTCATAGCCCGCGGCGTATTGCGCAGGCAAGCCGCCGCCCTGCAGGCCGAAGAGCGCCGCGCACACAATCATCGGCAGCCCGAAGCACACAGCGGCGCTGATGAGTCCGTAAGCCGCCGCGGCGACCAGTTTGCCCAGCGCCAGCGTGCCCCGGCCGTGGCGGGTCGTGCGCACGCAGGCGGCCATCGCCGCGGCGCCCTCACCGCTGAACAGCGCTGAAGCGCCAAAGGCTGCCATCACCGCGCACAGCCACGCGGCTTCACTGCCAAAGGCCGCCAGCAGCGCCCGCCAGCCCTCCCAGTAACCATGCACGAAGGGCGCGTAGTCCGCCCGCAGCATGGGCGCCAGCCGCGCCGCCGCGTCGGCGGAAGCGCCATTGGGCGGTTGGGATTCCTCCAGGCCGGCCGCCGCCTGGAACTCCTCGTCCAGCGTGCGCAGCACGGACCGGCGCGCCTGGGTCTCGGGTGGGTCCGGGTTGTACCAATCGTTGGGCAGCGCACGCCAGTCGGCCAGCGCCCGGTCGGCCAGCGCCTGGTCCAGCGGCCCGGCATATTCCATGGAAATGCTGCGCACCCCGGCGGCCGGCAGGCCGTGCATGGATGTGAAGGTGCCATACCGGCCCGCCGACACGGCGATCAGGATCGCGACCACCGCCGCCCACAACACGCACACCGGCAGGCTGAAGATCTTTTTCAGTTCGTAGATGAGGATACGGGTCATGGGCTACACCTTTCGGCGTTTCAGGTAAATTTTGGGTACCAGCCACAAACCCAAAAGGCAGCATCCCACCCCCACGGCCAGTACGAACGCCAGCTGCCCGCCCTGCGGCACCAAGTCATCCAGGTTGCCTGCGCCGTGGGCGTTGATGCGGTAGAAGGGCAGCGCCTGCGTCACAGCATCCGTAACAGCCACCCAGCGGGGTCTGCTAATAGGAGCGTCGGAGTCCATGTTCGCAAACCACCAACTGATATACAGCCCGTAGCACAGCTTCCACAGGAAGAATTGCGCGGCCAGCATCAACGCGGACAGGCCCAATCCCGCCAAACCGCTTCCGCGCATCGCCGCGCAAATCAGCGCTATCAGCGCCGCGCAAGCCGCGCTGCCCAACGTAGCCAGAATTGCGGATACCGCCCAGGCATGCAGATGGGACGCGGAATGCGTGGCCGGTACGACGTTCCAGCCCTGTATTCCCAGCGGCACGACCCGCAGGCACAGCTCCCACAGGCACAACACGACCGCCACAGCCGCCGCCGTGAGCATCGCCGCGAGCACTTGCGCCAGCAACGCGGACCTGCGGCGCATGCCGGTCAGCATGATGGGTTCCATTTGCCGTGCGTTGGCCCAGCCCGCCAAGCCAATCAGCAGCACCGACAGCGGCAGCACGATGCCGAAGAGAACGACATCGGACAGCCCCACGCCGGTGACACTCATCATCTCGTCGATCAGAAATGTGGAAGAGGTGTCCGTCCAGCCCATATCGTAGTGCAAGACGGGCACAACAGGCGGGCGGGACGTCAGTGTTTCGTACCTTTGGCGGGTATCGAGGTTCACCTTTTCACCGTCGGCGGCAATGCCGGTTTGCAACGCGTCCTTGGCCTGTTGCCATTCTGTTTGCAGCATCTCGGCGGTCTGCATGTCCATCAGGTTCAGATAGGCCATGGACACACCAAAGGCAGGACGTTGTCCAGGCTGCGACCAATAACCCAGGTCGCCCGAGTCGGGTCGATACTCTTCGGGCCTGGAGGCGGCATATTGCTGATAATCGGAGAGCATCTGCGCATGCAGCGCGTCGGTCAGCGTTTGGCCCTCGTAGCGGGCGTAAACCTCGCGCATACCGCCTATGGAGCCATCCAGAGACAGTTTGATGTTGTTGTAGCTGTTGAGCGCCAGCAGCACCGCGCTTAGTGCCAACGCAACCCACACGACCTTGCGGTTGAGTATCTTTTTGAGTTCAAAAGCGATCAGTGTTTTCATGCGCCTATTACCCCTTGTCCAACGTTCCCCGTAGAGGGTTGTTTTGTCTGTTTGCGGGACTGTCGCGCTAAGTGCATAAAGTGCATACTTCAAATAGATGGCAAGGATTTCGCGCCTTTGAGGCGCGACCAAAGGGCTTTCCGATCGCCCTTTGGAAACCTTCGGCCCCAATTTGACGAACAATTATGCAATTGTACGACAACACCACAGCCCTGCCGGGGGAAAAGGCTCATTCCCCGCTGGCCTGGCGGAAGTGGTACAAGTACACGTCCTCCAGCCCTGGCTCGGCGGCGGCCACGCCGGGCAGCTGCGGCGCGTCGTCGCCCACGAGGCGCAGTTCCACGCCGCCCTCCACGTTGCGGATGTTGCCGATCAAGTGCCGGCGCTTGAGCTCGCCCAGGTCCTCGGGTTTTGCATGCACGGTCCACACGCGGCCCCGGGCTTCCTGCACGATGTCCTGGGGCGCGGCCATGCGCAGCATGCGGCCCTCTTTCATCAGCAGCACGTGGCCGGCGATGTACTCAATGTCGCTGACGATGTGGGTGGATAGCAGCACCAGGCGTGACGCGGCGATCTCCGAAATCATATTGCGAAAGCGCACGCGCTCCTGCGGGTCCAGGCCCGAGGTGGGCTCATCCAGTATCAGTATTTCCGGGTCATTGAGCAGCGCCTGGGCGATGCCCAAGCGCCTGCGCATGCCGCCGGAGAAGCCGCTGACGCGGCGTTTGGCGTCAGCCGCCAGGCTCACGGTCTCCAGCAGTTCCTCCACGCGGCGCTCGGTCTGCTTGCGGTCCAGCCCCTTGAGCGCGGCGATGTAGCGCAGCGTGTCCAGCGCGGTGAAGCCCCGGTAGAAGCCGAACTCCTGAGGTAGATAGCCCAGCATGTCGCGGTAGGCTTCCCCCAGCTTCTCGATGGGAGTGCCGCCCAGCGTCACGCTGCCGGATGTGGGCTCCAGTATGCCGGTGATCATGCGCATCAGCGTGGTCTTGCCGCTGCCGTTGGGGCCCAGCAGGCCGTAGACGCCGCCGCCCAGTGAGAAGTTCAGGTCGTCCACGGCCACCTTTTTGCCATAGACCTTGGTCAGGTTACACACGCTCAGTTCCATTGCAGCAGTTTCCTTTCCATCATCCTGGAGTGTTCGGACAGCACGATCTTGAGCACGCCGACCAGCGCCAGCGCCGAAATGGCCATGGCCAGCGCCCAGGCCAGGGGCGTCACGCTCAGCAGTTCCTTCATTTGCGTTTGGGCGCAGGCGGCCGCCGCGCCGTTGGCCAGCGCGATGGCCAGCGCCACCTGGGCGGAGCTGGCCCGCCCGTGCAGCGCCGCCGAGAGCCCCAGCCCCAGCGCCGAGCCGGCGCAGAAGGGCACCACGACGATGCCGGCAGCCAACCACCCCTGGCCCGCGCCGGACACCGCGCCCAGCGCCGCCGCGCAGGCGGCGGACAGCGCCCCCACGATCAGCATACGGGCGCTCATGACCCGGGCGGAGGAATAGCGGCAGGCGCTCTCGATCTCGCCCATGCCCTCGTCGGCGCCGTGGAACAGCTCAAGCAGGCCCAGCAGCGCCGGCAGCGGCGCCATGCCGATTACGACGGCAACGCGGCTGGCCTGCTGGGCGGGCATGTGCAGCAGCGCCACGCCCAGCGCGCACAGCGCCAGGCTGGCCCCGTAATACCACAGCGGCAGGAAGCGCGCCTGTATGCGCAGCTGCTGCCACAGGCTGCGCACGGGGCTGGGGCGGTTGTGGTCCAGCAGAGCCGCGGCGGCCCGGGCCGCGGCCTCGCGGGCGGCGGGCGGGGGAGGCGGCGTCTTATAGGCGTCCAGTTCTCCGGCCAGTTCGGCCAGCAGTTGGCGGTCGTCGATGTCCAGTTCAGAGGAGTTCCTGCTCATCCTGCTCTCCTTTCAGCCTGTCGCGCAGCTTTTCCATGGCCAGCCGCAGGCGGGATTTTACGGTGTTCTCGTTGCTTTTGGTCGTACGGGCGATGTCCTTGATGCTCATGTCGTGGTAGTAGAACAGCACCAGCGCCTCCTGCTGGGCGGCGGGCAGCCCCAGCACGCACGCGCGCACCCGGCGGTATTCGTCCCGGCGCATCAGCAGGCGCACGGCGTCGCCGTCGTCGCCCATGTCGTCGCGCAGCGGCTGGGTGGGCGGCATGCGCCGGAAGTGGGCGTTTACCTCGTTGCCGGCGATGGTGAACAGAAACGGCCGGAAGCGCCCCATGGGCCGGTAGCCGCGCACAGAGCGCACGAGGTTTTCAAAGGTGGCCTGAGCGATGTCCTGGGCGGCCACGCGGCTGCCGGTGCGCCGCGCAGCGTAGGCGAACACCTCGTCGTAATGGTGCAGCACCAGCAGCTCCATGGCCGCGCGGTTGCCTTTGGCCGATTCCATCATTAACTGATCATCATCCAATTTACCACCGCCTTTGTAACATCTATGATAATGGCAATACACGGTAAAAAGTTCAAACGATTTCTATATTTACAAAAAAATCCGTTGACAGTCGGAATGCTATCGCATATACTGCACGCAACGACAAACCTTTGAGCAAGAGTAGTACGAACGGCCTGGTACGCACAGAGAGCCGCTAATGGTGGGAATGCGGCGGTACGGACGGTTCCGAATGGACTTGTGAGGGCGGCTCGAAACCCGGGAGGGGAGTAGACGCCGACGGGTGCCCGCCCGTTATCAGCAGGGCGCATGTGTTGGCATGCGGAGATGAGTGGATGGCGTATTTTTCGCCATCAATTTGGGTGGTATCGCAGGAGCAAGGCTTCTGTCCCAGCAGTGGGGCAGGAGCCTTTTTGTATTTTCATAACGGGACAAACCGCACTTGGAGGGCAGCATGAACATCACGCCGGATTTCGAGATGATCACGAAACTTGCGAAGGACTACAACACGATACCGGTGTGCCGGGAGCTGTACGCCGACATCGCCACGCCCATCGCGCTGCTGCGGCGCTTGCTGGCCGTGTCCTCCCGGTGCTTCCTGCTGGAGAGCGTGGAGGGCGGCGAGCGCTGGGCGCGCTACTCGTTTTTGGGCTTCGACCCGAGCTTGCGGGCTACATGTGAAGACGGCCGTGTGACGCTGCAGGGCGCGCAGAACCGCGTCGTGCGCACCGACCGGCCGCTGGACGTGCTCCGCGAGATCATCGAGAAATACCGCGCGCCGCGCCTGCCCGGCATGCCCAGCTTCACCGGCGGGTTCGTCGGCGCCTTCGGCTATGGCATGATCGGCTATTCCGAGCCCAGCTCCCACGTGGCCCACGGCGGCTTCCCGGATTTCGACGGTATGCTCTTCGATAAGGTCATTGCCTTCGATCACCTGCGTCAGAGGATCTTCGTGATCGCCAACGTGGACGCCGGAGATCTGCCGGCCAGCTATGAGCGCGCCGTGGCCGACATCGGGCGCATCTGCGAACTGGTCGAAAGCACAGACCCGCTGCCACCGGTGGAGCCCATCACCGGCGTGGATTTCTCGTGCAACGTGACCGCGGAGCAGTTCGCCGCCATGGTGGAGCGCACCAAGGCATACATCCTGGACGGCGACATCTTCCAGGCGGTCATCAGCCGGCGCTTCCAGAGCCCGTGCCGGGGCAGCCTGTTGGGGGCCTACCGCGTGCTGCGCACGACCAACCCTTCGCCCTACATGGTTTATCTGCACGTGGACGGGCGGGAGGTCATCTGCTCCTCTCCGGAGACGCTGGTGCGCCTGCAGGACGGGCGGCTGACCACGTTCCCGCTGGCGGGCTCCCGGCCAAGGGGGCGCACGCCGGAGCAGGATGAGGCGCTGGAGGCCGAGCTGCTGGCCGACGAGAAGGAACTGAGCGAGCACAACATGCTGGTGGATCTGGCCCGCAACGACCTTGGCCGCGTCAGCTCCGTGGGCTCCGTGCTGGTGGCCGACTATCTGCGGGTGCAGCGGTATTCGCGGGTCATGCACATCGCCAGCCAGGTGGAAGGCGACCTGAAGCCCGGTTGCGACGCGCTGGACGCGCTGGAGGCCATACTGCCCGCCGGCACCCTGAGCGGCGCGCCCAAGATTCGGGCGTGCCAGATCATCGACGAGCTGGAGGGCGCGCCGCGGGGGCTGTATGGCGGGGCCATCGGCTATGTGGATTTCGCCGGCAATCTGGACACATGCATCGCCATACGCATGGCCGTGCGCGATGGCGACCGGCTCACCGTGCAGGCCGGCGCGGGCATTGTGGCCGACAGCGTGCCCCACAAGGAATATGAGGAATCGGCCAACAAGGCCGGCGCGGTGATCGCCGCGATACAGCGTGCCGCAGAGGAGGGCTTGCAATGATCCTTTTGATCGACAACTATGATTCCTTCACCTACAACCTCTACCAGCTGCTGGCCGGTTTGGGCGCCGATGTGCGCGTGGTGCGCAACGACGCGCTGGATGTGGCCGGCATCCGGGCCTTGCGGCCCAGCCACATCGTGCTGTCGCCGGGGCCGGGCTATCCCCGCGACGCCGGCGTGTGTGAGCAGGCCGTATCTGGTCTGGCTGGCGAGTTCCCGATGCTGGGCGTGTGTCTGGGCCATCAGGCCATCTGCGAGGTGTTCGGGGCCCGGGTGGAGCACGCCCGGCGGCTGATGCACGGCAAGTCCAGCCACATCGCCGTGGACGCGGCCTGCCCGCTGTTCGCAGGGTTGGGTGGCCATGTGCAGGGCGCGCGCTACCACTCGCTGGCTGCCCGGCGGGACACCATACCCGAAGCGCTGCGGGTGGTGGCCCAGGATGAGGACGGTGAGGTGATGGCCGTGGCCCACCGGCAGCACCGGGTTTACGGTCTGCAGTTCCACCCCGAATCGATCCTGACGCCCCAAGGGCCAGCCATTGTGGCCAACTTTTTGAAAATTGCGGGAGGTGCGGCATGATTCAACAAGCGATACGAACCGTCGTAGACGGCAACCATCTGAGCTTTGACCACGCCAAGGGTGCCATGGCGCAGATCATGGCCGGCGAGGCCACGCCGGCACAGATCGCCGCGCTCTTGACCGGCCTGCGCATGAAGGGCGAGAGCATCGACGAGATCACCGGTTGCGCGGCGGCCATGCGGGAAAGCGGCGCGCGCCTCAAGCACGAGGGAGAGGTGCTGGAAATCGTGGGCACCGGCGGCGACGGCGCGTTCACATTCAACATCTCCACGGTGTCGGCCTTTGTGATCGCCGCCGCCGGTGTGCCCGTGGCCAAGCACGGCAACCGCTCGGTGAGCAGCCGCTGCGGCGCGGCAGACGTGCTGGAGGCGCTGGGCGCGCGCATCGACCTGACGCCGCAGCAGAGCGAACAGGTGCTCCGGCGGTCCGGCATGTGCTTCCTGTTCGCACCGGTGTATCACCCGAGCATGCGCCACGCCGCGCCGGTGCGCCGGGAGCTGGGCATGCGTACGATCTTTAACATTCTGGGCCCCATGGCCAACCCCGCCGGCGCGGAGCTGCAACTGCTGGGCGTGTACGACGAGAGGCTGGTTGAGCCGCTGGCGCGGGCGCTGGGCAGGCTGGGCGTTCGCCGGGCCATGGTCGTGCACGGCGCCGACGGGCTGGACGAGATTTCAGCCGCGGCACCCACCTGCATATGCGAGGTGCGCGACGGGCAGCTGGCCCACGCCACGCTGGACCCGAGGGAGTTGGGCTTTGCGCTGTGCGCGCCCGGCGACCTGGTGGGCGGCGACGCAGCTGACAACGCGGCCATCGCCCGACGCATCCTCTGCGGTGAGCGGGGCGCCAAGCGCGACATCGTGCTGTTGAACGCCGGAGCGTGTCTGTATCTGGCCGGCCGGGCGGGTTCCCTGGGCGAGGGTGTGGCGCTGGCGGCTTCCACACTGGATAACGGCACGGCTATTGCTACTTTGGAGACCTTTGTTCGTGCTACACAGGAGGCCGCATGAGCATGTTGGGTACGCTGGCCGGCGCCGCCCGCGCCCGCGTGGCCAAGGCCAAGGCAATAGACTCGCTGGAGTCGCTGCGGCAGCAGGTGCTGGCGCTGCCCCGCGGCGGCGACCGGCTGCGCGCCGCCCTGGGCGCTGCCGGGCTTTCACTGATCTGTGAGGTCAAGCGCGCCTCGCCCAGCAAGGGGCTGATCGCTCCGGACTTCCCCTATCTGGACATCGCCGCCGATTATGAGGCCGGCGGCGCGGAGGCGATCTCGGTGCTCACGGAGCCGCAGTATTTTTTGGGCAGTGACCAATACCTGAGGGACATCCGCGCCCGCGTCGGCCTGCCGCTGCTGCGCAAGGATTTCACCGTGGACGAATACCAGCTCTACGAGGCCAGGCTGCTGGGCGCCGACGCGGTGCTGCTGATTGCCGCGCTGCTGGACACGGCCACGCTGGCCAGGTATCTGGGCGTCTGCGCCGAGCTGGGCCTGAGCGCGCTGGTGGAGGCCCACGACGCGGCGGAGGTCACCTCGGCGCTGTCCGCCGGAGCTGCCATCGTCGGCGTCAACAACCGTGACCTGCGCACCTTTGAAGTGGACCTGAACACGTGCCTGCGGCTGCGGGACCTGGTGCCGCCGGGCCTCGCTTATGTGGCCGAGAGCGGCATCTCAACCGCGGAGGATTTGAGCAGACTGCGGCAGGCGGGCGTGGGCGGCGCGCTGATCGGCGAGGCGCTGATGCGCGCTGCGGACCGCCGGGCGGCGCTGGCCACGCTGCGGGAGGCGTGCATATGACGCGGATCAAAGTGTGCGGCCTCTCCCAAGTGCGGGACATTGAGGCCGCCAATGAGGCCATGCCCGATTACATCGGCTTTGTGTTCGCGCCCAGCCGCCGCCAGGTCACGCCGCGGCAGGCGCAAGCACTCAAAAAAGATCTCAAACCGGGCATCCTGACCGTAGGCGTGTTCGTGAACACCGACCCTGCGGACATCGCGGCGCTGGCGCGGCAGGGCGTCATAGACATGGCGCAGTTGCATGGCGATGAGGACGCCGAGACCGTCAAGCGGGTGCGGGAGCTGGCCGGCTGCCCGGTGATCCGGGCTGTGCGGGTGCGTTCCGCCGCCGACATTTTGGCAGCTCAGGAGACCGCGTGCGACTATCTGCTTCTGGACACCTTCCACAGCGGTCAATACGGCGGCGGAGGAGCGGCGTTCGATTGGTCGCTGATCCCGCCGTTGCGCAAGCCCTTCTTTCTGGCCGGGGGCATCGGGCCGCACAACGCGGCGCAGGCCATATCCGCCGCACAACCCTACGCGCTGGACGCAAGTTCCGCGCTGGAGACCGGCGGGGCAAAGGACGCTGACAAGATCCGGAGATTTGTATCCTATGTAAGGGGGCTGAACACATGAGCAAAGGACGATTCGGCATCCACGGCGGGCAATACATCCCCGAGACGCTGATGAATGCCGTCATAGAGCTGGAACAGGCCTATGAGCATTACAAGGGTGACCCGGACTTTCTGGCCGAGCTGGAGGCGCTGCTGAGGGACTACGCCGGGCGGCCCTCGCGGCTGTATTACGCCGCGCGCATGACCGCTGATCTGGGCGGGGCCAAGGTTTATCTCAAGCGCGAGGACCTCAACCACACCGGCTCCCACAAGATCAACAACGTGCTGGGGCAGGTGCTGTTGGCCAAGCGCATGGGCAAGACGCGCGTCATTGCGGAGACGGGCGCGGGGCAGCACGGCGTAGCCACCGCCACCGCCGCGGCGCTGATGGACATGGAGTGCGAGGTGTTTATGGGCCAGGAGGACACCGAGCGCCAGGCGCTCAACGTGTTTCGCATGGAGCTGTTGGGAGCCACCGTACACCCGGTGGACAGCGGCACCCGCACCTT
>JAEZSC010000115.1 GCA_023422005.1 Bacillota bacterium
GTCAACGACAGGACCACCAGAATGGCTGCGTTGCACAGATCGAATAGTTTTTCACTGGGGCTATAACTGCGCATGTGGCGCCGCCTTTCTTCTAGAAAATACGGTAGTCGGCAAACCGATAGGCCAGGTAGTAGGTGATGGACACCAACGTGAAGCTGACCGTGGACTGAAACATGCCGACCGCCGTGGCGATGTCATATTGAGGGATGCTGCTCTGACCGGAGCCCAGGCCGATGCGGAACACCAATGTGTCCAGAATGTCGCCGGTCTCATATACCAAAGGCGAATAGAGGTTGACGACCTGATCGAAGCCTGCGTTGAGGATGTTGCCCAGGTTCAGCGTTGTCAGCAGCACGATCACGGGCATCAGGCCGGGCATTGTGATGTGCCACATGCGCCTAAACCGGCCCGCGCCGTCGATGGAAGCCGCTTCGTATAGATTTGGGTCGATGCTGGTCAGCGTGGAAAGGTAGATGATCGTGCCAAAGCCGAACTCCTTCCACACGTCGCTGGCGACCAACACAAAGGGGAACAGCGCCTTGTTGGTCAGGAACATGATCGGCTCTCCGCCCAACGCTTTGATGACGAGGTTGACAATACCGGTGGAGGGGGACAGGATGTCCGACAGGATGCCGGAGATGATCAGCCAGGATATGAAGTGGGGCAGATAGACGATGGTCTGCACGGTGCGCTTCAGGCCCGTCCAGCGCATCTCGTTGAGCAGCAGGCTGACCAGTACGGGAACCGCAGTGCCGGCCACCAGCTTCATGGAAGCGATAAAGAACGAGTTGAAAATCGCCTGACGGAATTCCGACAGCGAGAAGATGAACAGGAAATTGGACAGACCGATCCACTTGGAGCCAAAGAGGCCCTTGGCCAGATTGAAATTCTGAAATGCGATGGCCCATCCGGCCACAGGCCCATAGCTGTAGATGGCCACCAACACGACCGCCGGCAGTATCATCAGATACAGACTGGGTTGCACCATGGAGTGGGAACGCGCGGGTTTGCGTTTATGTTGTAACGGCTTGGCCGCAATGATCGACATTGAAACCTCCAGATTGGGCAGGATTCTATACGTGGGGGAGGGCCCGCAGTGGGCCCTCCCCGCGTGCCTGGCGCAGGCAAATGCCGGCTTGGGTTTATTTTACCGAGTCATACCACTGGTTGACTTCGAAGGTGATGGTCTCGCCACCAACGGCGTACCAATTGGCCACGAAGGCGTCAAAGTCGTCCACAGGCTTGTTGCCGGTGATGATGTCCAGGATCAGTGCCAGTTCCTGGGAGCGCAGCAGAGACATACGGCGCAGCATTTCCGGGGTGTCGCCGCCGTAGAACATGTCGTTGGTGTAGTTCTTGTTCTCCAGAATGTTGTTCTGAATACCAAAGACGGAGTCGGGACCGTAGAACAGATAGTACTGAGTCAGGTGGGCCGCGTCATGGTTGCCGTCGACGTATTCCTTGACGGCCGCGTAGGTGGCTTCCTGCTCGGCGTTGGCCAGCACGGAGGTGTCGCCGGAATCGATGGCCTTGGTCACGTTGATGTTCTGCACGGCGTTGTTGTTGCTCACGCCCCAGGACTGCACAGGAGCCAGACCGAAGATGCCGTTGCTGGTCTTGGGATCGGTGTGATACTTGGCGGCGTCGAAGGTATCGCCGCGCATATGGTCAGCGAACAGGTTGTACATCTTGAGCAGAGCTTCGGGATGGGCATAGCTCTTGTTGACGGCGTACATCGTGGTCACGCGGGACTGCACCATGCTGCCCTTGTTGGCGGTGGCGGCGGCGGTGTTCAGGATCGGGTAGGGCTTCCAATACTGGGTGGAATTGTCCCCGTTGTTCTTGTTGGTGTCCGGCAGGGGCCAGGTGATCAGCCAGAACTGGCCGAAGCAGATGCCGCCCTTGCCGCCGACGGCGTCGGCGGTGATGGCGCTGGACTTCTTGGCGACGAATTCCTTGTCGATGGCGCCCTTGGTATACAGATCGGCAGCGGCGGCCAGAGCGGCCTTCATCTCGGGCTGCACAGAACCATAGACCAGCTTGCCGTCGGCGCCCTTGATCCACGTGGTGGGATAAGCGCCAAAGCTGTTGGCGAAACCGCGGAAGTTGAAGTAGTTCTCATAGGGCTCGTTGCTGAACAGGATGCCGTAGGTGTCGGCTTTGCCGTTGCCGTCGGGGTCCTTGGTCGCAAAAGCCTCGGCGATGGCCAGAAGGTCTTCTGTGGTCTTGGGAACGTCCAGACCCAGCTTCAGGCGCCAATCTTCACGAATGTAGGTGTACTCGAAGTTGCTTGGGCCGACAGGACCCTGAGGAATGGCCCACAGCTTGCCATTGATGGAGGTCTGCTTCATGGCCAGACCTTCGTCGCTGGCGAAGCCTTCCTTAACCAGGGGGGAAGCGAACTTCTCAAAGGTTTCGCCCATCTCGGCGATCATGCCGGCTTCCACCAGGCGGGCCAGCTGGCCCTGGTTGGTGATGCAGATGAGATCGGCCAGTTCGCCGCTGGCGATGGCCAGATTCAGCTTGGTCTCGTAGTTTTCGAGGCCCGCGGCGTTCCAGGTGTACTTCACGTTGATGCCCAGCAGGTCGCGATATTCGGTCAGCCAGATGTTATTTTCAAAATCCTGGCCTTCGGGGAACTTGGGATCAATGCCAAAGTCCAGGGCCATGGTGACATCCACCGGCGGGTCGAACTTGGTCAGAGGGCCTTCGGCGGCAGCGCTGGGCGTGGGCTCGGCGCTGGGCTCTACGGTGGCTACGTCCGCGGTGGTGGCAGCGGGCGTGGCTGCGTCGGTGGGGGCGGCAGACGGCGCGGCGGTGCAGGCCGCCAGAGGGGCCAGGCACATCAGCGCCGCTACACATAGGAAGAGCAGCTTTTTCATGAAACACCTCCGAAAGATGGTGCCCGCTTCACCCACGTATGCGTGCAGCGGACCCTATATCGGCATTCTAGCGAAAATTTGCTTGTGTTGATACGCAACAGGTTTATGATATTTATCAATTTTTCAACAACCTTTTGGGCAAGAAATCCAATGGGAATCGCTGAATAAATGGGGCGTCCGAATTGCGCAGTGTATTTTTTCGTTCTGCCAGGCGGAGGAGGTCGCTTATGCCGTAGAGCATAGGCGGCCGACGACAACGAAGCAGGGTGGAAAAATACCAAGCAAGGCGGATGCCATGCTTTATTCAGCGATTCCCTATTCCTCCGGCGGCGGCTCGGCCAACAGAGGCATGCGGATGCGTACCGCCGTACCCACGCCGGGTTCGCTGTGCATCTGCACGCCATAGGCAGAGCCGAAGTGCATCTGTATCCTGCGGTGCACATTGGCGACGCCATAACCGGCAGCAGATGTTTGGGGGTTCTCCAGCCGGGCCAGCCGGTCAGCGTCCATGCCCACGCCGTCATCGATGACCTGCCATACGAGCTCGCCGCCCTCGCACCGGGCGCTCACGATGATCGTGATACGGTTCTTGCGCTCGTTCATGCCGTGCAGCAACGCGTTTTCCACGAAGGGCTGCAGCACGAGCTTGAGGGTATAAGCTGCCTTTATGTCTTCGTCCAGGCGGAACACAGCGTGGATGCGGTCGCGATAGCGGATGGCCATGACATCCAGATAGGCCCGGGCCTGGTCGGCCTCATCGGCAACAGGTATGATGTTGCGGCCCCGGCTCAAGCTCAGCCGGTAGAACCGTGCCAGCGCGTTGGAGATGGCCGGGATCTCCTCAGAGCCGGTCTGCATGCCCAGCCAACTGATGGACGCCAGCGAATTGTACAGAAAGTGGGGATGCAGCTGGCCCTGCAGTGCCTGGATGTCATATTCGCGCTGGCGAATTCGGTCCCGGTATTCTCGGGTCACATACTCATCCAGCCGGGCGGCCATGCGGTTGAGGCCCGCGGACAAAAAGGCAATCTCGTCGTGGCCGCTGGCCTCGATGCGCCGTTCAAAGCGGCCCTGCTCCAGATCGGTCATGGCTTCGGCCATGCGCCCGATGCGGCCGGCCAACCGAGAGGATGCCAGCCATGCCGCCGCGGCCATCACCGCCGCCATTGCCAGCGCCAGCAGAAGCACCGGCAGGCTGATTCGCAGAAAGCTCTCGGTCAGTGTGGCCTCGTTGACGGCATACCAGCAGTTCCAGTCGGTGCCGTTCACTGCCACGGAGCTCACCAGATAGTTCTCGCCATCCACGCGCAGGCTGGTCCAGCGGTCTGCATCCACGCGGCGCAGCGCCTTGGTGAAGGGCTGCACAGGCACGCTGCCCAGCGTGGAGGCCACGGCGCCGCCTGTGCTGTCGGTGATCAGCAGCCATTCGCGGCGCTCGTTGGTGTTGGGCAGTATGCTGGAGAAGAACTGCGTCAGGTTGAAGTCCATCTTCAGATAGCCCAGAAAGTTGCCGGGAAAACTGGAACTGCGCAGATAGCGCAGCGCGCGGATGGCCGAGAGCATGCGGTTGCCGTTTTCATCCGTGGTGATCAGCCACAGCGTGCGGTCTGTCTTCTGGGACCGGGCCAGCACTGCCCAGGGCTGGTTGTTCACGCGGTCCAGCGACACGATGCCGCCGGATTCCTCGCCCAACGTGAGATTGTCGGTGTAGAATGTTACCGCGCTGATTTCTGTGAAGATATCGTTGATGTTGCGGTCCATGGGTTCCAGATAAGTCAAAATCTCGCTGCGGGCGATGGCTCGCGGCGCATCGTAGTAATATTCATTGAACAGCAGGCTCTGCAGTCTCGTGTTCAAATAGGTCAGTTCTATGATGTGGCGGTATTGCTCGATCTTATCGGACAGCGCGGCGTTGGTCTGGCGCAGCACGCTGCCGGCAAGCTCCGTGGTTTGGGCGTGATAGGTGCGCAGTGTGACGCTGTTGTAAAGGGCGCTCACGGCCATAAAGCCCAATAAAATGATGGCGATGTGCAGCAGCGCCTGGTTGCGCAGCACGCTGTTGCGCTGGCGGGGCTTATGCTCTTTCTTTGTACTCACCGGGGTTCACTCCGTACTTTTTTTTGAAAAGCGCGCCGAAATAGCTGACGTTGGGATACCCCACGCGGGCAGCTACCTCGCCGATGCGGTTGGCAGGGTTGCGCAGCAGCTCCCGGGCGCGCTCCAGGCGCACATCCTTCAGGTAGTCGGTCAGCGTTTTGCCGCGGTCTTTCTTAAAGACGACCCCGATGTAGTTGGGCGAATAGGAAAACTCCGTGGCCAGGTCAGCGGCGGTGATGCGCTGGTCCAGGTGGGCGTCGATGTAATCCACGATGCGGCGCACGATGTTGCGGTCCGCGGTCGCGCGGCGTTCGGACATCCGCTCGCAGCAGCGCTCCACGAAGCCGCTCAGCAGCACTTGCATGTCCGGCGCGGTGCGGCAAGCCAGCAACTCAGCCCACGGAGCCCCGGCCTCGAAAGCCCCGCTGTTTTCGCCCCGATCATGCAGCAACAACATTACCCTGCCCAGCAGGCGGATGCCCGCTGCCTGCATGCGGTGCACATCCCAACCCCGGCGCAACGCCGCGCGGAACAGCCGTTCCACCTGGGCGCACGCGTCTGCGGCGTTGCCGGTTTCTACGGCCAGTGCCAACGCCTCCTCAATGGGGTCCAGATTCAGCGGCTCATGTTCGGGTTCACCGGCTGTGGCATCGGCGTGGGAGATCACCTGCCCCTGCCCGGCGGCGAAGCGATAGGCCAGCGCCACCGATGCGCTCTGCAGGCTGCGGGGCAGATCGTGTATGCGGCCCACCACAACGCCCACGCCCACGGTGACGGAACCATAATCCATAGCGGCGGCGCGGATGCGCCCGGCCATGGCCAACGCCGCCGAGGCATCGCCCCGGGGCTCGGGGGCGCTCAGCGCCAGCAGCGCCGCGAAGCGCCCACGGTCCATATACCAGATCTCCACGAGCTCCGGGCTGCGCAGGGAGCGCACGCGTTCCCCCACAGCCTCCAGCAGCGCCTGCAGCGCGAGCCAGTCCAGCTGCACGCTGGCCTGTTCAAAGTCGTCCAACTCTACCAGCAGCACGGCGAAGCGCCCCTGCACGGCGTCCAGTCCGAAATAATCCATGCTCTTGAGAATCTCGGCGTCGGACAGCGACCCCGCCACCAACCGCTCGAAGAAGTGCCGGCGAATCAGCGGCGTGTTATCCTGCACCAGCTGGCGCAGGCGCTCCACAGAGCGCTCGCGCTCCCGCTGGGTATTGAGCTCCGCTACAGCGCGGCCCAGCACGGCTCGCAACTCAGCCATGTCCACAGGTTTGGTCAGAAAGGAGCATGCGCCCATGTCCAGCGCCTGGCGCGCGTAGTCGAATTCGCTGTAGCCGCTGTGGAAGATGACCTTGAGCCGGGGCAGCCGCTCCAGCAGTCGGCGGGCCAGCTCCAGCCCCGAAAGGCCCAGCAGGCGGATGTCGGTCAGCAGGATGTCCACCCGCAGCGTGTCGGCCAGCACCAACGCTTCCTCAGCGCTCTCGGCGCTTGCGCACAGCTCCACGCCCATGGAGCGCCAGTCCACCAGCTCGCTCAAGCTCTCGCGCTCGATGACCTCATCCTCCACGAGCAGTAGTTGATACATGGCCGACGCCTCCGTCTCAATCAAGAGTTTTTGCAGGATCTGCGGATATATATACGAATATACTAGACTCATTTTGTCGATTTCGCAAGAAAGATCGACCAGAAATGCAGCTATTCCCACCCGGCGTGGTGAAATCTGCCGATATTTCGCGATATTGCTACTTTAACGGAATGAATGGATTAATACAGGGGGTTGCAAACTTATGGACATTTAATTATAATCTTGTAAACATTGCGGATACATAACTTTTACCTATAGACATATTGACTGCCGGTACTTTGCACAGTGGAGCGACGTACTGCAGCGTGGAGCGACGTACAGGATTGAAAAAGCAAAGAGGCCTCAAAGGCTTCTTTCATATATTTTGGGGACAGGGCTAAAATCCTGCCCAGAATAACAAGGAGGTCATCATGAAAAAGACCGCATTTGCCTGGGCCATCGTGCTGACGATGGTTGTAGGTCTGGTTCTGGCCGGTTGCCAGGGTCCAGCCCCCAGCGCAGCCCCCACATCCGCCGCTGCGACCACTGCCGGCGAGCAGAGCGCCGCGCCCGAAGCCACTCCGACACCGGAAGCCACACCGACTCCCGCCCCCGCTGTGAACAACCCCGGCAAAGATCGGCCCGATACGCTGGTGCTGGCCATGAACGCCGGTGCGCCCGAGGGCAAGTTCCTGCCTGTCTATTCCAGCACGGTGTCTGACTCCGACATCGGCAGCATGGTCTTCGAGGGCATGCTCATCAACGACCCCACAGGCACGCCCGTCCCGTGGCTGGCTGAGAAGTGGGAGATTTCCGCCGATGGCCTTACCTACACCTTCCACCTCAAAAAGGGCATCAAGTATTCCAACGGCGATGAGCTCAAGGCGTCCGACGTCGTGTTCACCTACAAGATCATGGCGGATGCGACCTACGACGGCGCCCGTCAGAGCGCGGTGAGCTCGCTGGTCGGCTTTGAAGATTTCAACACCGGCAAGAGCGCCGATTTCCCCGGTGTCACCGCTCCCGACGACTATACTGTAGTATTCAAGCTGGCCAAGGCCAAGGCTTCCGCGATCTGGGACTTTGGCTACGGCATCATGAGCGAGAAGTATTACGGCCCCTACACCGCCGGCAAGCTGGACAACATCAAGGCCAAGCTGGCTGACGCCATGGGCACCGGCCCCTACCTGCTCAAGGAATACATCCCCGGCGAGAGCGTCAAGTACGAAGCCAACCCCAACTATTGGGACGGCGCGCCCAAGATCTCCAAAATGGTCTATCGCCTCATCGACGACAGCGCCGTGCTGCTGCAAGAGGTTGAAGCCGGTACCGTCGATGTCGCCTCTCTGGGCGCCGACGCCGATACCGTCGCCATGGTGGACAAGACCGGTATCTATACCAAGTACCTCTATGACAAGCTGGACTATGCCCACATCGGCCTGAACACCCGCCAGGCGCCGCTGAACGATAAGAAGGTTCGTCAGGCTCTGGCTTATGGCTTCGATCGCGAAGGCTTCCTCAAGGCCCGTTACGGCGATTATGGCTTCTCTCTGGACGTACCCTTCGCCAAGGCTTCCTGGGCTTTCGACAGCTCCATCCCCCCGGTCACCTATGATCCTGCCAAGGCCGAAGCTTTGCTGGACGAAGCCGGCTGGAAAAAGGGCGCCGACGGCTTCCGTGTCAATGACAAGGGCGAGGCTCTGGCCATCAAGTTCTCTTGCTGGCAGGGCACCAAGTTCGCCGACATGATCGTGGCCACCGTCAAGGACAGCTGGGAAAAGATCGGCGTAAAGACCGAAATTGAGCAGATGGAATTCAACACGCTGTCCACCAAGGTCTTCGACAACCAGGATTTCCAGAGCTATGCCATCAGCTGGTCGTTGTCCATCGATCCCGACCCGGCGGACCTCTATAGCAAGGCTGCTACGTCCAAGGGCGGCTTCAACCCCGGCGGCTGGAGCACGGAGGAATCCGAAAAACTGCTGGCCGAAGGCCTTGCTTCCACGGACCAGGCCAAGCGTAAGGAAATCTACTCCCAGTGGAGCAAGATCTTTATCGATGAAATGCCCTACATCACCATAGGCTCGAGCAAAGCCCTCAACATCACCAATGTGCGCGTTAAGGGCATGGAGTTCGGTACCTATCAGTCTTTTGGCTATATGATCCACAAGGCGGAGCTACTCCCGCTTCAGTAATCACCTTAAAAAGACAGAATCATGAAATAGCCACAACATGCCCGGCCGATTCCGGCCGGGCATGTTTGATGGTAAAAGGGGGAGACCCGGTTGGTCAAATATGTAGCAAGGCGGCTACTCATGTTCATTCCGCTGATGCTGGGCATCATGCTAATCATCTTTCTGCTTTTCAAATTAGCGCCTGGTGATCCGCTGAGCGGCATGATGAACCCGAAGCTTTCCGCCGATCGCAAAGCGGAACTGAGAGCGCTGTGGGGATTGGACAAGTCCATCCCCGAGCAATTTTTTGTGTGGTTGAAGAACATTGTGCTGCATGGCAATTTTGGAGATTCTTTCAAATTCTCCAAGCCGGTGCTGGCCGTTATTGATGATTACATCTGGAATTCCTTCTTGCTGGCTCTGCCGGCCACCATTTTGAGTTTTGTGCTGGCCATACCGCTGGGGGTTCTGTCGGCCACCAAGCAATATTCCCTGTATGACAACACGATGACGGTGGTCGCCATGGTTGGCATATCGGTGCCATCGTTCTTTTTCATCTTGCTGATGATGCGCTATTTCGGCGTGGAGTGGAAGATCCTGCCGATTTCCGGCATGCGCACGGCAACGGCGGATTTCACCGGCCCGCGGTTGTGGCTGGACGTGGCTTGGCACATGGTCATACCGCTGACGGTATACGTATTTGGTTCCGTGGCGTCGCTGATGCGCTATGTGCGCTCCTCCATGTTGGAGGTTGTCCGTCAGGACTACATCCGCACCGCCCGATCCAAAGGTCTGCGGGAGCGCGTGGTCATCTATAAGCATGCGCTGGCCAATGCGATGATCCCCACGATCACGCTGTTGGGCCTGTCGTTGGCGGGCCTGTTCGTGGGAGGCCTGATCACCGAGAGCATCTGCCAGTGGCCAGGCGTGGGCAAGATCATGTATGAAGCTGTTCAGGCGCGGGACTACAACCTGCTCATGGGCTATAACGTGTTTTTGTCCTTTTTGGTGCTGTTGGGTAACCTTCTTGCAGACGTTGCCTACGCGCTGGTGGATCCGCGCGTTAGATTGGGAGGGGGGTCAGCATCGCGATGACCGTTACAACAGTAGACATCCAAAAGCGAGCCACAAAGGGCACCAGCATATGGAAGCTGGCCATGCGCAGCTTCATCAAAAATCGGTTGGCAATGACATCGCTGGTCATCTTTATTCTGGTTATACTGGTCTGCGTGATCGGACCCTTCTTCGTCGGGCACGATCCCAACTCCGTAAACCTCAAAGGCGTGCTGCAAAGGCCTTCCGCCGAGCACTGGCTGGGTACAGATAAGGCCGGACGTGACGTATTGTCCCGCCTGCTGGTGGGTGGACGATATTCGCTGATGATCGGCATTCTGTCCGAAGTAGTCAGCATCGCGCTGGGCACACTCTTCGGCGTCTTGGCGGGCTTTTACCGCAAGCTGGATGGCCTGATCATGCGCATCTGTGACATACTCCTGTGCTTGCCCTATCTGGTGATTTTGATTGTGTTGGCTGCGATCATGAGCGACATAAAGGTGCCCTCGGAAACGCGCATCTACTACATCATGTTCATCATCGGCGCGCTGAACTGGCCGGGGCTTGCTCGCCTGGTGCGCGGTGAGATTCTCTCCATCCGCGAGCAGGAATACAGCCTGGCTGCCGAGGCGCTGGGCATACGAGACAGCCGGCGCATGTTCCGCCACATCCTGCCCAACACGCTGGCACCGATCATCGTGACGGCTACGCTGGGCATCGGCGGCGCCATCCTCTCGGAGAGCACGCTTAGCTTTATCGGCCTTGGTGTGCCACCGCCAAACCCATCCTGGGGCAACATGGTGCAGGACGCCCGTGAGTCCGCCAACCTGGCCACCCGCATGTATCTATGGATGCCGGCAGGCATCATGCTGCTGATCACCGTTGTCAGCATCAACCTGGTGGGTGACGGTCTGCGCGACGCGCTGGATCCCAAGCTCAAGCACTAGGAGGGCCAGATGTCTGTATTGCTATCTGTAGAAAATCTAAAGACAACTTTTTATACCAGCGAAGGCGTCGTGCGTGCCGTGGATGACGTCAGCTTCACCATCCATGAAGGCCAAAGTGTGGGCCTGGTGGGAGAGTCGGGTTGCGGCAAGTCGGTCACGTCATTGTCGGTGCTCCGCCTGATTGCTGGCCCCAGCGGCCGCATCGAGGGTGGTCGTATTCTATACAAGGGCGTGGACGTGCTGAGCCTGGACGACGCCCGAATGCGTGCCATCCGCGGCAACCAGATCTCCATGATCTTCCAGGAGCCCATGACCAGCCTGAACCCGGTGTTCCGCATCGGCGATCAGATCGCTGAAACGCTGATGCTGCACGATGGCATGGAAAAGAAAGCCGCTGCCGCCCGGGCAGTTGAGATGCTCCAGTTGGTGGGAATCCCCCAGGCGGCGCGGGTGGCCCGAGAATACCCGCACCAGCTGTCCGGCGGCATGCGCCAGCGGGTCATGATCGCCATGGCCATGGCATGCAAGCCGGAGCTGCTGATTGCCGATGAGCCCAGCACGGCGCTGGACGTGACGATACAGGCCCAGATACTGGACCTGATGCGAGACCTCAAGCGCGACCAGGGCACGGCCATACTGCTGATCACCCACGATCTGGGCGTTGTGGCGGAGATGTGCGAGTTTGTCATCGTGATGTATGGTGGCAAGGTTGTGGAGCAGGCCGACGTGCGCACGATCTTCCGGTCTCCCCGTCACCCATACACCGTGGGCCTTATGGAGTCCCGCCCGTCCATCAACCGCGATGCCGAACGGCTCACGCCCATACCGGGCATGGTGCCCTCTCCCTTGAAGCTCCCCCAGGGGTGCTATTTCCACCCGCGGTGCAGTCGGGCTTTCGACCGTTGCCGCGTAGAGGCGCCGCCATTGTTTGAGGTCGCACCGGGGCATCTGTCCCGCTGCTGGCTGTGCGAGGGAGGGAAGAGCTGTGAGTGAAGTCGTCATGGATGTGCGCAATCTGCGCAAGTATTACCCGATGTCCGGCGGTGCGCTGCGCGGCGCCAACGGGTGGGTCAAAGCTGTGGAAGGCGTCAGCTTCCAGATCTACAAAGGCGAAACCGTGGGTTTGGTCGGTGAATCCGGATGCGGCAAGACCACCGTGGCCCGCACGATGCTGCGCCTGTATGAGAAGTCGGGCGGGGAGGTGTACTACAAGGGCACCGATCTGTTCGCGTTGAAGAAGGAAGAACTGCGCGCGCTGCGCCCCAAGATGCAGTACATCTTCCAGGACCCCAGCTCTTCGCTGAACCCCAGGCTGGACGTGCAGCAACTGGTGGGCGAGGCGCTGCTGGAGCACAAGATGTGCTCCAAGCGCGAGATGCCCGAACGTGTGGAGGAGGCGCTTACCCGCGTGGGGCTGCTGCCAGAGCACGCGCTGCGTTATCCCCACGAGTTTTCCGGCGGCCAACGCCAGCGCATCGGCGTTGCGCGGGCGCTGATTCTGCGCCCGGAACTCATCGTGGCCGACGAGCCCATCTCGGCGCTGGACGTGTCCATTCAGTCGCAGATCATCAACCTGCTCATGGACTTGCAGCAGGAGTTCGGCTTTTCCTATCTGTTCATCTCCCACGACCTATCGGTCGTGCGCCACATCTCCCACCGGGTCGGCGTGATGTATCTGGGCCAGCTCATGGAATTTACCAACAAGGCAGAGCTCTATAACAATCCGCTGCACCCCTATACCCAGGCACTGCTCTCGGCAGTTCCGGTGCCGGACCCGGATTTTCCGCGTAACCGCGTGATCCTGGCGGGGGACATCCCTTCACCGGCCAACCCACCGTCGGGCTGCCGCTTCCACACCCGCTGCCCCATGGCGAGCAAGGAGTGCGCCCAGGTGACGCCGGAATTGCGCGACGTGGGCCAAGGCCACTGGGTGGCCTGCATCAAGGTGTAGCGCCATGTCACTGTTCCGCCCGCAGATCCGGCCCAAAGAACCGACGCACACCGGCGACGGCCGCGAGACGCTCAAGCCCGATAAGACCGATATCCTGGCGCTGATCATCGCGGCCTTCCAGGTGCTCACGCCCTATATACTGCTGCTGGTGGGCGGCGTCGTGGTGATGGCAGTCATCCTGCTGAACGTTTGGAAGTGAATGCCATTTGACAAAAAGCGCCGCCCGGCAGTCTGCTGGGCGGCGCTTTTGCGTTATGTGCTCAAAATTCTAAACAAGAGAGGTAAGACATGTTGGAGTTACGGCATATCGATGCGGAGAACTTCTGGGATATCATTGAACTTCGGGTAAGCCCGGAGCAGGAAAAACTGGTCACATCCAATGCGGTCTCGATCGCGCAGGCCAAGGTTCAGCCGGAATGCGTGCCGCTGACCATCTACTGCGACGGCCAACCGGTTGGCTTTGTCATGTACTGTATCGATCGCGACGATAACGAATACTGGATATACCGCTTGATGGTGGATGTGCGGTTTCAGGGGAAGGGCTATGGCAGGCAGGCGATGGAACAGGTTATAAGCATCATTCAAAAAGACGACAGCCGCCATAAGCTGTTTCTTGGCGTGCATCCGGAAGGCGGCGCTTCTGTAGCGTTGTATCAGAGCCTGGGATTTGTATTTACCGGGCAAGTGTTTGGCCAGGAGCACATTATGGTTTTGGAATACTGATGCGATGCAAGTCGGCCTTCTCCAGCCACCATTGGTGGAAATGCTGGCATTGTGTTATAATTCTGTTAAATCTATCGAATGGCAGGGTATTGGCGCGGAAATTATACCGGCAATCCCTCCATTGCGGAGTTTCATGAAGAAAATCGTCGCTTTGTTTGCATTGCTGCTCGTCGCGGTTTCCATGGCTGCCTGCACCAAGGCTGAGTGGAAGCCTTTGTTTGATTATGGCGATGTGTCTCGCCCGCCCACGCCAACGCCGACCCCGGAACCTACGCCGGACCCCAACCAGCTCTTTGCCAACAGTGAGGAGGAACTGGAAGACGCCCGCATCGTGGTACACAAGGAACGCCGGGTGTTGGAGCTTTACGACGGTAGCAAGCTGGTCGCGCGCATCAAGGTAGCCTTGGGGACATCGCCCAAAGGGAAGAAGCGCGAGGAGGGCGACGGCAAGACGCCCGAGGGCAAGTATGTGGTGTGCTTCCGCAACGACCATAGCAAGTTCTACAAATCGCTGGTGATCAACTATCCCAACGAGGCCGACGCCGACTGGGCGCTGGAAGACGGCTCTATCATCCAAGGGGAACACGATTCCATTGTAAACGCCGCCGATGCGGGCGAAAAGCCCCCATGGAACACCTCCATGGGCGGAGAGATTGCCATCTGCGGTTATGGCGAGGATGATATGGACAAGACCGGGGACTGGACCAGCGGAAATATGGCGGTCACCAATGCTGAGATGGACTACCTTTGGCAGTATGTGCAGTTGGATACTCCAGTAGAGATTAAACCATAAAGTGAAGTGGGATTTCGCGTCTGTGGACGCGACCTGCGCACCACTTCGCCGGCATCCAGCTGGCTGAAGCGGCAAAGCCGCTTCCAGTGGCGCTGGGCTGCAGCGCATCCTGCGCCAAGGCCAATGGGCTTTCCGATTGCCCTTTGGAAACCTTCGGCCCCCCCCAATAATAAGTAGGTTAAAACTAGATTGCCATAAGGCAGTCTGATACCGCCGGCCGGTTTATCCGGCCAAGGCAACGAAGGGCCAGTAAGAATCGCACACAAAAGCCCGCCCGCAGGCATCCCGTATTCCTTATTATCTAGAATGGGGCAAGAAGAGAAGCGTAGGCCCGGCGACAGTTATCGCCGGGCCGAATGCTGACCAAAGTGCAAGCCACTTAAATCGCCAAGGCGCAACAGCGCCGCAGGCGAAAGCGCGTCAGCGCGCTTTGCCAAAACAGAAGATCGCCATTGTTCCAGGCCCGGAATGGGCGCCGATGACCGGCCCGACCTCGTTGAGGTGCGTCTCCACGTCGGGCAGTCTCTCCTTGATCATGGCGGCCACCTGGGCGGCTTCCTCCGGCACGTCGCCGTGGCTGATGAACACTGTCTTTACGGTGCCGTCGTAGCGCTCCACCAGGCGATCTACGATCGTGGAGAGGGCCTTGCGGCGGCCCATGACCTTCTCCATGGGGATCAACCGTCCTTCGTTGTCCACGTGCAGCACGGGCTTGATCTTCATGAGGGAACCCAGTATGGCCTGAGCCGCCGACACGCGGCCGCCGCGGCGCAGGTGGTTGATGTCGTCCACGGTGAACCAGTGCACGACTCGAAGCTTGTTCTTTTCCAGCCAATCCGTCAGCTCTTCGGCGCTAAGACCGCTGTCGCGCAACTTGGCCGCCTGATACACGAGCAGACCCTGGCCCATGGAAGCGCACAGCGAATCCACGACGAAGATTTTGCGCTCGGGGAACTCTTCGCGCAGCTCTTCGGCAGCCTGCATGGCACTCTGGCACGTGCCGCTGAGGGCCGAGGAAAACCCCACATAGACGATGTCCACCCCATGTTCCAGATAGGGCCGGAAGAAGTGCTGAAAGCGCTCGGTGTTGATCAGCGTCGTCGTGGGCATGGCGCCGGCGCGCACCTTTTCATAGAACGCGTGGGCATCCATGTCCACGCCAAAGTTGTCGCGGTAATCTTCCCCATCCAGGGTAAAGATCATCGAGGCTACGTCGATGCCGATGCTGTCGGCCATATGCTTGCTGATATCGATGTTGGAGTCCGTCAGCAGCTTGTAGGTCATACTGTGTGCCTCCCGGAGTGATTCTGTTTGATAAATATTGTATCGTACACCATGTGGCATTGCAATCTTTTATAGGACAAAGTTTCGCCCGCTATCTGTCGATTGCTTAGAATATATAATTGTAGAAATAAATATGAGTAAAAAAAGGCGCCCGCCGGCACCTAAAATGCCGGCGGGCGAGAGACTCAAGACGGGTTATTGGGGTACATTAGCCTATAACGGCACGGATGCGCCGCACACCTGCCGAGGACGATTGCTCCTTTTCGATGCGGAAGCTGCCCAGCTCCGCGGTGTTGTGGGCGTGGGGGCCGCCGCAGATCTCCTTGCTGAAGCTCCCCGCGGTATAAACCTTGACGACGTCGCCATATTTGGAGCCGAACAGGCCCATGGCGCCGGTCTCCCGCGCTTGTTCCAGCGGCATCTCTTCACAGGTGATTTCCACGGCGGCAGCAATGGCGTCGTTGACATACTGCTGCACCAGGGCGATCTCTTCCGCCGTCATGGGGCGGCTGAAGGAGAAGTCGAAGCGCAGACGCTCGGCGGTGATGTTGCTGCCGCGCTGCTCCACGGTGTCGCCCAGATATTTGCGCAGGCCGGCGTGCAGCAGATGGGTGGCCGTGTGCAGCCGCGCCGTCTGGTCGCTGTGGTCGGCCAGGCCGCCGCCAAAGCGCTGGGTGGCGCCGGCGGAGCTGATCTCCTGGTGCTTGTGGAATGCCTGCTCATAGCCCTCCACATCCACGCTCAGGCCGCGCTCGGTGGCCATCTCCACGGTCAGCTCCAGCGGATAGCCGAAGGTGTCGTACAGGCGGAAGGCCGCCGCGCCCTCAATCTTGCCGCCGGGGGCCAGCGCGTCGGCCAGGCGGGAAAACTCCTTGATGCCCTTTTCCACAGTCTGGGAGAAGCGCTCTTCCTCTTTGATCAGCTCGCTCACGATGCGCTCGCGGTTGCGCTGCAGCTCAGGGTATACTTGCTGGTAGCTGTCCACGATGACCTCGGCGATGCGGGCGGTGAAGCCAGAGGGCATCGAGAGCTGGCGGCCAAAGCGCACGGCGCGGCGGATGAGCCGGCGCAGCACATAGCCCTGATCCACGTTGCTGGGCGTGACGCCCTTTTCATCTCCCAGGATGAAGGTGGCCGTGCGGATGTGATCGCTTACAACGCGGAAGGCCTTAAGCAGACCTTGATCCTCGCCGTATTTCAAGCCGCTTAAGGCCTCCACGGCGGCCACGATGGGCCGGAACAAGTCGGTGTCATAGACGGACTTGACGCCCTGCAGCACGCCGATGGTGCGCTCCAGGCCCATGCCGGTGTCTACGTTGCACTGCTTGAGCGGCTCAAAGCTGCCATCGGCCAGCTTGTTGTATTGCATGAACACGTCGTTCCAGATCTCCAGATATTTGCCGCAGTCGCAGGCCGGGGAGCAATCCGGACCGCAGGGCTGCTGGGTGCCCACGATGAACATCTCGGTATCCGGGCCGCAGGGGCCGGTCTGGCCGGCGGGGCCCCACCAGTTGTTCTTCTTGGGCAGGTAGAAGATGCGATCTCGGGGCAGGCCGCAGGCCGCCCAGATGTCAGCGGATTCCTCATCACGGGGGGCGTTCTCATCGCCGGCGAACACCGACACCGCCAGGCGGTCCGGGTCCAGCCCCAGCCACTGGGGGCTGGTCAGGAATTCCCAACTCCAGCGGATGGCGTCCTGCTTAAAGTAATCGCCCAGAGACCAGTTGCCCAGCATCTCGAAGAACGTGCAGTGGGATGTATCGCCAACCTCGTCGATGTCGCCGGTGCGGATGCATTTCTGCACGTCGGTCAGCCGCACGCCGGCGGGGTGGCGCTCGCCCAGCAGATAGGGCACCAGCGGGTGCATGCCGGCGGTGGTGAACAGCACCGTGGGGTCGTTCTCCGGGATCAGCGAAGCCGAGGGGATAACGGCGTGGCCCTTCTCGGCGAAAAATTGCAGATATTTGCTCCTGAGCTCAGCGGCGGTGATCATAGGCATCGTATCGCTCCTTTATCGGAATCCAATGTATTTCCCATTATCGCGCGGTTGCGCGCATATTTCTTAATTATAGGGTTCGGGCTTTGGGAAGTCAAGAAAATGGGCGTTGCGCCCCAAAGCATGATCCACGGCTAAACAGCCCATTGTGTGCATAGGTATAGAGATGAAGGGGGGCATGCGTATATGTTGGGCAGTGCGGTCATTGTTGTGGCGGAACTGGGCGTCGGCAGACGGGTGCTGAGCATAGACAAGGGGCATCAACTGGTGGTGCGGGGCGGGGCAGAGGCCCCCGTCGTCGTGGAGAGCCGGCCGGTGACGGACTTCGCCGCGGCGGTGGACCTGCAGGGCTGCCTGCACATCGTGGCGTGGCTGCTCAGCCGCCACCTGATGTATTACACATCCACCGACGGCGCGGCCTTCTCCCGCAGCACACTGCTGAGCGGCGACGGGCAGCTGCGCATCAAGGAACCCATGATCTGGGCGGACAAGGCCGTCGCCGTGGCCTATCTGGCTGAAACCGAGACCACCGACACGCTGGTGTGCTACCGCGCGTCCGCCGGCAATTGGGAAGGCCGGCGGCTCTCGGAGGTTTCGCTGCCCGACCGGCTACTGCCGCTACAGTTCGAGGGCGGACCAGGATTTTCGGTGATCTACAGCATCATCAGCCGCGGGCAGACCACTGTGAGCGCCCGTTCGGTGGATGGCGGCGCACCGGAGACCATAGCGACCTCCGCCGATGGCATCAGCGATTTTTGCGCCGTTACGACTGCCGGCGTGCGCCATGTGTGCTGGCTGTCCAACGGGTATCTGTTTGCCGACGGTCAGGTGCTCTCCCAGGAGCCGTGGCAGCAATCCAACCCCTATCTGAAGTGGGATGGCGGCGCGCTGCAGTGCCTGTGGATGGAGAGCGGCCGGCTGTGCGGAACCACGCTGGGCCGCCAGCGCCAGAGGCTGCAGAGCGTGGAGATTCGCAATCCACTGCCCTGCCGGCTGGCGCTGCCGGGGGAGTTGCGGCGCGCCATCGTGGATGGTGTTACGCTGCATGAGCTGCTGCTAACCCCGCAGGAACCGGAGCGCGGCGGGCAGCCAGCTGCCATGCCGGTGCACCCCAGGGCTTCCGGCGCTGTGGCGCCCACGCTTACCGAGGTCGTGCGCAATCAGGCGGCCTACATGACCCGCCTGCAGGAGAGCGTGAGCGCGCTGGAGCGCAACGTACTGCGCTTGACCAGCGACGTGAACCGCCTCAGCCGCGAGGTGGCGGCGCTGCTGCGGGCGGACCGCACCCAGCGCACGGCAGTAGCCGCTGAGCAGCAGACCGAACCGGATGCTCCTGCTCAAGCTCCGGCAATCGAACCTGTGCAAGAGCCGCCGGAGCAGCCAGGAACATCTCTGGAGGATGCACCGGCCACGTAACTGACAGAAGGCATAAAAAGCGCCGCTGACCGGAGCGGCGCTTTAATTCAGGGGAATATTGAATATTATTACGCTATAATACCATATATCGTGCTTTGTTGACATCGTTACAACATGTTTACACAACACCAGTTGACAAAATAAGGATACAACAGTAAGATCTACACATGCTTACATTCAAAAAAACAAATGCAACTTTTGGGCGCCTGGCGCTCTCCTTGCTGTTGGCTGTCACGTTGGTCCTGAGCTTTGGCACGGTACCCGCGGCCGCCGCTACCTCCATCACCTTTACCGCCACACCCACTTTATCCGGTACGGCGGTTCTTTCCCCCGGCGGCACCGACCGTATGGTGTTCCGCTACGACTACACGTTGAAAACAGCCGGTCAGGTCACGATAGACATCAAAGTCGGCACAGTGTGGAAGGCCATCTCCAGGGTCACCCAAACCACACCCGGCACCAAGACTTCTGTCTGGAATGGCGCGGTAGGCGGCAAAACACTGGCTGTGGGCACCTATCTGGCCCGGCTTACGATGCCCAATGGCAGCAAGACCATCCAGATCAAGATTCTCCCCAAACCCGTAGCCACGCTGGCCAGCCCACAACCTACAGTCTTCACGGCCAACGGCAGCTCAATCACGCTGATCACCGCCCGGTGGACACAGTTGTGCGATGTGCGCATCGACGTGCTCAACTCCTTGGGGGCGCAGGTACGCAATCTTTACAGCGTCAAAAACCGCGCCGCCAACACGGCACAGGTGCTGTGGAACGGGCGCAGCGATAAAGGGACGCTGGTGGGCGCCGGAACCTACACGGTACGCCTGATGTGTGGAGGAGCAGCGCCGGTCTATCAAAAGGTCACCGTGCGCGCGCCCACCGTAACGACAGCCGCAGCCACAGCGGAGCAGGCGCGGCGCCTCATCGATCTGGTCAACAACGCCCGGAAAGCCAACGGACTGAATGCGCTCACCGTGAGCAGCGCTCTCACCGCCGGGGCCCTTAAGCACAGCCAGGACATGGCCGCCAATAACTATCTCGCACATGTCTCTCCGACTTATGGCACCATGGCGGTTCGCATGAAGACCGCCAGCATCTCCTATTGGTATGCCGGTGAGAATGTGGCCAGAACCAGCAGCGCCAATCGCGCCCATGAGCTGTTCATGGCTTCTTCCGGTCACCGCGCCAACATCCTCAAGCCTGAGTACACCCACATCGGCGTGGCCTTTGTGTGGAGCACAACAGCCGGACAGTACTACATTACAGAGTGGTTCGCGGATTTCAAGTAAAATAAGCTACAGGCGCATCTGGTGGATATAGGGAACAAAGCCCACGCTCTTCCAGAAAGCCATACCCACTGGGTTGCAGTGGAGCACATCCAATGTCACGCCGCCGTACTCTTCCAGATACTCCGACTTGATTGCCAGGAAAGCTGCCTTTCCCAGCCCCAGCGCTCTGTGCTGGGGCTTTATCATGTATTGGCGCACATACACGCCGCCCGTCTGTGGGCGGTACAGGCAGTAGCCTGCCACCTGCGCGTTCACCTCTATGATAACAGCACGATATTCCTCTCGCAGAAAGCCGAGCATGCGTTGGGTCAGCTGTTCCAGATTCATCGGGTTGTCGCTGCCCTCGTCCAGGATCAACCGGTTGTTCAACCGGGCCAGCACCGTCGCATCCTCCACCGTGGCGGCGCGAAGCGTGAAAGGAGGCGTTGCCCGCGGCGCAAGCGCCCGCAGTCCGGCCTCATAGGCTCGGTGCAGCGCATCCTTGGGCAGGTCGGCGGGGGAGGATATGCCCTCGGCGTGCACCTGTGCGCCGCAGCGGATGCCCAGATGTCCGAAAAAATGCTGCATCGTGTCCAGCAACGCGTGGTTTTCCGCCGAATTGCGGCCGGCGCGCACGGCAATGGCAATGCCCGCTTTGCCCTTGGGGAAGGAACAACCGCCGGGCCGGGTGTCGCACAAAGGCAGGCAGCGGTCTATGAAGGCCTTCATCTGCGCCGTCACGTCGCCCCAATAGGAGGGGCTGCCTACGGCCACCACGTCGGCCTGGGCCAGCTTGTGCAGCAACGCAGCCATGTCGTCGTTCTGGGCGCAGGGTCCTTCATCGCAGGCGTTGCAGCCCAGGCAAGGGCCTATACGCAGCACGCCTAAATGTGAAATTTCCGTCTGGATGCCGGCGTCGGCCAGGCCGCGGGCGGCCTCACCCAGCAGCGCTGCTGTGCTGCCGTGGGGGGTTGGGCTGCCGCACAACAGCAGCGCGCGCTTCGCAGGACTATTTTGCTCTTCGCTCATGGCGTTGCTTCCTCACGGGCATGCGGTTGGTAATTATTCCAGGTCTGGCGCGCCAGCTCCGCGATGCGCCGGCGCAGGCCGGGCGGCTCCAGCACCGTCAGCGCCGGGCCCAAACCCAGCAGGAAGGAATACAGCCACTGGTTCTCCGGCCAGGTGGCTCGCACGATCAGGCAGCCATCCTGCCGCTGTATGGCGGCCTCACCGAACCACTCGATGGCGATGCTCTCCATGGTTGTATCGATGCGCAGCAGCATGTCCAGTGCGGCTTGTTCACCGCCGCGATCCCAGGGCAGGTCGTCCAGCTGCACATCCTTGGGTTGGAACGTCGTATCCAGCACTTGTGCACGGCTCATGCGGTGTAGCTTGAACAGCCGGAAATCCTGCCGCAGTGGGCACCACGCGTATAGATACCAGTTCTGGCCTTTGAGCACCACGGTGTAGGGCTGTACCGTGCGCTGGCTGCGTGCGCCGTGGGAATCGATGTAGTCGAAGCAAACCTCCCGATGGCCGCTGACGGCTTCCCGAAGTGAGCGCACCAATGCCAGCAGATCGCCGCCGCCCCAAGGTGTCAGGTCGAGATAAACCTCACGGGACTTGGCGTCCGCCATGGCGAAATGGCGCTCGGGCAGCACGCCGCGCAGCTTTTCGCCCAGCACCGTCAGCCGGGTGTCGCTCAATGTGGCGCTCAAGGAGCGCATGGCCGTCAGCAGCGCGGCCATGTCATCCTGACTCAGCAGGCCGCGCTCCAGGCGGAAGCCTTCGGCGATGCCGATGCCGCCGCCGCTGCCCTGAAAAGTCACAATGGGGATGCCTGCTTGGTTGATGGCCTCGATGTCCCGAAGTATCGTGCGCGGTGATACCTCGAAGAGCTCCGCCAGTTCCCGGGCTTGCACCCGCTGGCGGCGCAGCAGCACCAGCACGATGGACAGCAGCCGGTCAACCTTCATGGGCGTGCTCCCGCAGCCAGCGCACGGCGAAATCCACCAGCGGCCGCATGCGCAGCAGGCGGCATTGCGCCTGCGCCACGCTGGCCAGTATGACTCCGCCGGTCGCCTCGAAGGCCTCGCCGATGGCCTGGAAGGGTTCATCGTCGATGGCGATGTCGTCATACCACCGCCACACACGCCGTCCGTCCTGCGTCACCGGAGCGCCTTCGCGCACCGCCGTGCGCACACCGGCGCGGTATTCGGCCAGATGCAGCGATGTGCAGTGGCCATAATCGCTGCCCAGCAGCAGCAACCAGCCATCCAGCTCATACAGCCGGGCCAGCGGGGAGCCCTCGCCCAGACTGAAGTCGGTCTCGTGTACGTCGGTCAGTTGATCAGCGTGGGCGCCCCAGGCGCAGAAGCTGACCGCCGGGTGTGCCGAGCGGCGCACGCCGGGGAAGGTGCGAAACAGCTCCGGCACCACGCCGATGCCGCGGGTTGGCGTGATCCGCGGGTCATAGGCCGGCATCGTGTCGCGTATTGTCTGCTGCCAGGCCGGCGGCACCGGGGGGTTGCACCACTTGGCCGGGTCACTCAGGTCGCCGCTGTGGGCGGGCATCATCAGCGTGCCCTGGGGCCCTGCGGCGTCCATGAGCGCTTGTATCAGCGCCACCGGCCCACCGCACACCCAGCCCAGGCTGCTCAGCCGCGTGTGCACCAGCACCGTTTGGCCCGGCAGGCCCATGTGCCGCAGTTCTTCGGCCAGCGATTGCCTCGTGGCGGGGAATTCGGTGTTTCCTATCAGCTCACGTTCTCTGGACATAGGCGCCTCTTCCGTTTTGCATTCATTATACAGAATATAAAACAACATGCAAACCAATAACATGATAGAAAACCGCCGTGAGCGAAAGCTCACGGCGGTTCTGTGCCTTGGAATTGGGTTGGGCTATGCCTTAGTCGGCCACGGTGACGTTGTAGCCGGCGTCACGCAGCAACTGGCGGGCAGTTTTGCAATCGGCGGCGTAGTCATCGGTGATGCCGATCAGGTTGCCGGCGTTGGCCTGGAAGTCAGAGCCGTCGGCATCGGGCACACCCGGGGGCACGAAGCCCTTGGCGGGAATGGCGCTGTTCTGGGCCACATCGATGACGCTCAGGCGGTCGATGGCGAAGGACAGAGCCTTGCGGAAGTTGAGGTCCTTCAGGGCTTCGATGTCACTGTTCATGTTGATGACATAGAAATAGGTGCCCATGGTGGCCTTCAACTGGTAGAAAC
>JAEZSC010000150.1 GCA_023422005.1 Bacillota bacterium
CCCGGGCGGTGCTGCGCAACCGGCAAAGCGGTCGGGAAACGGTCTATACGCTGGTCTATCCCGAGGATGCCAGTTTGGCTTCCGGCAAGGTGTCGGTGCTGGCCCCGGTGGGGCTGGCTATCCTGGGTTACGGCAAGGGCGACGTGATCTCCTGGCCAGTGCCCTCTGGCGTGGCGGAGCTGGAAGTCGTCGATGTCGTGTATCAGCCTGAGGCCGCCGGTGATTTTCATCTGTAACCGTTGGATGGACAACCGTTCAAGGGAGCACGGCCCTGCGCAAGCGGGGCCGTTTTGCATCGAAGTCACGGGTCCTGTGGAGCACGCGCCGGCCGCTGCCAGAAGGTTTCGGTGGTGACCGGGCAGAACCCGATGCTGTAGTAGAATTGCTGTGAGGAACCCACGGAGGCCCGCGTGGCGCCCAGCGCCCCACAACGGCGTACGGCTTCCAGCACGGCGGCCCGTGCAAGCCCCATGCGGCGATATTCGGGCGCGGTGGCTACGGGCTCCACCACGGCCATGTTGCCGCCGCGATACCACATGCTGCAATGGGCGGCGTACTCGCCGCCGGGCGCGGCCACGGCGATCAGCAGGCTGCGGTCAGCATGGGGGCTGCTGATGCAGTTCCTTCGCCATTGCAGCATCTCATCGTTCTCGGGTGCGGGGCCTTCGGCCTCGTGGCCAAAGCCCTTCCACAACACCTGGTTGTATTGATGCACATCGAACTCCTGATCGAAGCTTACAATGCGAAAGCCTTCCGGGAGCGCGTAGCGCGTGGCCTGCGGCGTGATATCCATGAGCGCGGTGCACTCCTTTTGCTGGGTGGGCCGCAGGCCGGCTTGGAAGGCCAAACGCTGAAGCTCGCGGTCGCTGTCGTCTATGATCAGCGTCACCATGCCGTCATGTGCCATACAGTCGCAGGCGTAGCGCAGCATTTCCGACCGCAGATGCCGGTGCTGCTCGTCGGTGCGTATGGACACGGCGCCCATGTGGTCCTCGATGACCGTGGCGGCCACCAGGCGGCCATGATCCTCCCAAAGGCCGATCTTTGCCAGGTCGTCGGCCTTATAGGCATCCCTGGCGCTCGACCATTCCCAGAACACCCAGTCGATCAGGCCGGGTCTCGGGTGCGATTCGCCGGTGTGGAACAGAAGATCGCTGACACGAAAAAAGTCGTCGGTGTAACCGGTCTGCGCCGGATAGGCACGAAATGTCACGGGCATGCGAATTCCCCCTTTCCATAGAAAAAGTCCTTTGTCCGCCGGACAAAGGACTGTCGTACGCCATTGCAAACAAGCCGAACGGGGGTACCCGTATGCTGGTGGTGTTGGAATGGACGATGCGCAATCTGCTGTCACGGCGGGTATGACCAAACAACCCCTTGTCAGAGGCGTGGTCAGCCAACCGAACTCAACAGATTACCGAATCATCCTTTCACCCCTTGCATTTACATATCTCGATCATACCATGATCTGGAAAGACTGTCAAATCAAGCCAGCGCGCACTGGGCCGTGAAGGCTCCGCCGACTTGCTGGGTCGTGCCGTCGGGCAGCTTCAGCGTGGCGCTCAACCCATCGGGCAGCTCGCCGGAGATGGAGAAGACGCCGTCTTTCACGAGCCAGTTCACGCGCACCGGGCCCTTGGGTGTGGCGGCGACGCCTTGGCAATCGCCCAGCCACAGCGCCTGCGGGTCGATGATGGCGGTGCTCCAGCCAGGCTCAGCCTCGCGTACGCCCAAGAAATAGCGGGGGAAATCCCACAACGCCAGCGCGCCCCATGCGTGGCATTCGCTGCGGGGCTGCACGGGAATTTCTGGCACCGTCGTGCACCCCAGGGTCAAAAGGCCCTTCCACATGTCCCACAGCTCCCGGGTGCGCTCATACAGCCCCGCCTTCTCCAAGGCCCGGAACAGGAAGAACATCATCGTGAACGAGCAAGGCAGCAGCGATTTGTCGTCCAGCGCCCGGTTCAGTATGGCGCGGGCCCGCTGGCCCTTGGCTAGGCCGGTCAGCACCGCCCACACCTGCGTGTGCTGTGAGAACTCCTGTAGATGCGGCCCCTCGCGGTACAATCCCTGCGTTTCGTCCCAGCAGGTGGCTTCCACGGCCTGTAGCATGGCGTCGGCGCGGCGAATATACTCGTCGGCCACGGCGGCGCGGCCGGTGGCGCGCATCAGCGCCGCCGCTGATTGCAGACCCAATGCGTAGTGCAGATTGAATACCGCTGAGGCGCCATCGTGGGCGGCGTTGGGCACGCCGATTTTCCATTGCTTCACCCAATCGAAATACGGCCAGTGTTCAGTGCTGCGGAACAACCCGTCCTCATCGATGCGCCGGTCAAACCAATCCAGCACGGCGTCTATCGTAGGCCGGTAGCGCCGGGGCAGCGCCGCGTCGCCGGTCAGGTTCAGATAGTCCTCCAGCATCATGATCCAATACAGCGCAAAGCCGGGAATGACCTGGGGCCTGCGCGAAGGATAGCGGCTCTGCAGAATTCCTTCGGGCAGCAGGCTGCAGTGGTAGTCCTCCATGGTGCGCAGCGCCATGCGGGCGTCGGCGCTAAGGCCGTAGGTGAACAGCATCTCCAGGCGCGTGTCCTGTATGTATTGGAGCTGCTCATAATAGGGGCAGTCCTCATAGGTCTCGTGCATACAGCGCTGCAGCGTGTTGGCGCTGATGTGGAAGAGCTGCTCCACCCATGGGTTGGCCGCCGAGCGCACGGCGGACACCCGCTCCAGCGGATAGGAGCTGTCCAGATAGTCCAGCGATTCGATGGTGACGTCCTCGCCCCCGGTTGTGATTTCCACGCGCACGAAACGGAAGGTACGGAACCAGAAGGTCTGGAAGAGATCGCCCAGCCCGCTGGGCAGGAAGCGGTCTTCATACCCTTCAATCACGCCGTTGGCCCAATCGTCGCGTTGGGCCTTGCCCTCGGGCGTCACATAGCACTCGGCGCAGCGCAGTGTGATGGTGGCGCCCCGGCCGCCGCGCACCTTCAGTCGCGGGTAGCCGGTCACCAGCTCACCGGCGTCCAGCTCTACAAAGGCGCTCTGCCCGGCGCGCACCGTGCCGGCGGGAATGGCCACGCCGGGCTCCCCAGGCCGCTGGGGCTGCTGGCGGACAAAGGCGCGCGGCTGTGCCGTCATCAGCGGGATGGGGCGCTCCTGCAGGCGGAAGGGCGGCATCTCGCCCCAGGGCAAGGGCGTTTCCACCCACATGGACCTGGCATCCAGCCAAGGGCTGGTCGTGTGCGGGCTGTGCAGGTCCCGGGGCAGCCTGTCCCCATGGATGCACTGCTTGGCGCCCACATACCACGTGGCGTCGTGATGAATCCATTCCGTGGCGGTTTCCGGCAAAGCCTGCCAGCCCGGCAACGCCGTGGCCACCGGTTCGCCTTCGCCCTCATCGCTCAGCAGAAGCAGCGGGCCGGTGGGCTTGGCGTGCACGGCGCTGGGGCCGCCGTCGCGCAGGCCCATCTCGTCGCTCTCATTGGTGGAGAAACAGAACACCTGCAGGCCCAGCACGTTGTCGCCGTCGCACAACAGCGGGCTTATGTCCAGGGTGTCCACATACTGGCGCCACTGGTCGCCCTTGCACGGGCCGTTCTGCACGAAGACGCCGTTGACGAACAGCGCGTAGCGGCTGGAAGCGCTGATGTGCAGCAGCTTGCGCTGCCCGGCGCTGGCGGCGAACACCCGCCGGAAGAAGGCTCCCGCCGTCTGCGGAGCGCCGATCCAGGTTTGTACAATGCTGCCCTCGGGCAGCCCGATCCATCGGGCGCCGGCCAGCGGATTGGTGTATGCATTCATGGGAGAGCCTCCTTTGTCACATATATACCGAAACCGATTATACTCTACCGCCGGGGACTGTTCCATTGTAGAATCGGCGATCCGCAAAAAGCGCAGCGGGTTTTGCAAAAAGGTGGGGATGAAAAAGCAAAGCAGGCGGTTGCGCATTGCGTCACCCGCAGACGAGATAGTGCGGTAAAGAGCGGCAAGGGCAGAGCCCTTGCCCTACATAAGAGAGGTACAACCAATTATTCCAACATAAACAATGGGGGTCGAAGGTTTCCAAAGGGCGATCGAAAAGCCCTTTGGCCGCGCCCAAGGGCGCGGAATTCTTTGTCTAAAAAATACCCCTCCCCCAGAAATGGGGAAGGGGCAGAAAGTCAACCGTTTAGAAAATGCTGAATGTAATGAACAGCGTAGCCATCAGCGAAGACACCAGAGAAACCACGGTGATCTGCGTGTTGATGGAGGGACCGGCGGTGTCCTTGAAGGGATCGCCAACGGTGTCGCCCACGACGGCGGCTTTGTGGGCTGCGGAGCCCTTGCCGCCTTCGTTGCCGGCTTCCACGTACTTCTTAGCGTTGTCCCACAGGCCGCCGGCATTGCTCATGAACAGAGCCAGCAGCAAGCCGCTTAGGATGTTGCCGGTCAGGAAGCCGCCGATGGCCTGCACGCCGCCGATGAAGCCCACCGCCAGCGTTGCCACGATGGCCACCAGACCCGCGGGGATCAGCTCCTGCAGCGCGCCGTCGGTGGCGATGGTGATGCACTTGTCGTATTCCGGCGTCACACCGGGCTTGCCTTCCTTGAGGCCGATGATTTCATTGAACTGGCGATGGATCTCGGCCACCATGCGCTGGGCGTTGCGGTCCACACCCATGATCAGCATGGCGCTGAACACCGCAGGTATCGCGATGCCCACCAGCAGGCCAAAGAACACGATGGGGTTCATGATGTCAAAACCGGTCAGAGGAGCCTTGCCCACCTCCGCCGCGGCGCCGTTGACCTCGCTTATGAACGCGCCCAGCAGCGAGATGACCGTAAGGCCGGCAGCGCTGATGGCAAAGCCCTTGGTCACAGCCTTGACGGTATTGCCCGCCGAGTCCAGCTCGTCGGTGATGCGCAGCACTTCGTCGCCCAGATTGCCCATCTCGGCCAAGCCGCGGGCGTTGTCCACAATGGGGCCGTAGGCGTCGTTGGAGATGATCATGCCCACGATGGACAGCATGCCCAGCGCGGCCATGGAGATGCCGAACATCGCATATT
>JAEZSC010000190.1 GCA_023422005.1 Bacillota bacterium
CTGGCCTATCGGTTTGCCGACTACCGTATTTTCTAGAAGAAAGGCGGCGCCACATGCGCAGTTATAGCCCCAGTGAAAAACTATTCGATCTGTGCAACGCAGCCATTCTGGTGGTCCTGTCGTTGACCTGTCTGCTCCCCTTCGTCAATGTGTTGGCCGTATCGTTGAGCACGTCCTCGGCGGCCAACGCCGGCGAGGTGGGTCTTTGGCCCGTGGGCTTCACGCTGGAGTCCTATCAATTTGCCCTGTCCAGGGTAAGCTTTCTGAGGTCCATCGGCAACTCCTTCGTGCGCCTGGTGGTTGGCATTTCCATCAACATGCTGCTGACGATCATGACTGCCTATCCGCTGTCCAAATCCAGCAAGGTGTTCCCCGGCCGCACGGTCTTCGCCTGGTTCTTCGCTTTGACGATGATGATCAGCGGCGGCCTGATCCCGATGTATTTGGTCGTAGAGTCTACACAAATCAGCAATACGATTTGGGCGCTGATCCTGCCCTACGCTGTGCCGGTGTTCAACGTACTGGTGCTGCTGAGCTTCTTTCGCACCATGCCGGCATCCATCGAGGAATCGGCCATCATCGACGGCGCGGGCAGCTGGCGCATACTGTTCCACATCTATGTACCGCTGGCGCTGCCGTCACTGGCCACGCTGATCATCTTCCAGGCTGTATTCCATTGGAACGAATGGCTGTGGGGCCTGATTTTCATGGATAAGGTGACAAGCTATCCTCTGGCAACCTATCTGCGCAACGTGCTGCAGAACCCCAGCTTCGACACGCTGCGGCTGGACGAAATACAGCAGTCGCTGCGGGTGTCCGGGCGCACGTCCCGCGCCGCGCAGATCCTGATCGGCATGCTGCCCATTCTCCTGGTCTATCCCTTCATGCAGAAGTATTTTATCAAAGGGCTTACGCTGGGTGGCGTGAAAGAGTAAGAAAGCACATCATACCATTCAATGAAAGACAGCTCATAAAACAAGCCTGCTTCCATAAGCGGGCTTGTTTTTACTCTATGTTAGGCCTGTCCGGTGCAAAGCAATGAATCCAGCTCAAACCAGTGTTCTGTCAGCCACAGCATTTCATCCCTGAAACGTTTTGGTATTTCATCACATTCCTCAAAAAACTTCGGCTGAATCCACCACGGAGTTTCAATGCACCATGAGAGCCGCAAAGCGCCGGCAACATCACGCATGGACAATTCTGAATGCTGTGAATAGCCTTCACGGAAAGCGCATACCTTCCCGACGTTCATCGTACCGCCTTCTAACGCGAAGGACAGCACCGCTCTGCCTACATCATGCCAAATGTAGCTGTAACAATTTCGGTCGAAATCAACGATAGCCGATACACGATCCCCATGGAACAGGATATTGCCGGGTTGAAAATCCTCATGGGCAAATCCTTTGGGGAAATGCTCAAAAAAGCCGGTGTTAAGACGCTTTAAGACCGGTCCCTGCGCAAGCAGGGCTTTCCTGTATTCAACCGGTGTGTCCTGCGTACATTGTATCATGCGGGCGTCAAAGCTTTCCCGCAGCCGATCCATCGTATAGCCGCCGAAACCGGGAAGGCTCTTGTCTGAAGGCTCAGGCAATTGCGCAAACATCTTGTGCATTGCGGCGCAGGCACTGCCGAGGCTTCTCATCTGCGCTATCGTGACGGTTTCAGAACTCTCCGTTTTTCCAGGGCAAAATTCCATGACCATATAGATTGTTTTTTCATCCAGCCAGCGGATGACACGTCCTGCGTTTTGCCATAGATAGGGACAGGGAAATCCCCTTTTTTCTAGTATGATCTGCCGCTGCAGCACAGACTCAATCCACTCGATCTGATCTCTTCGAAACCGCTGCGTGCTATATTGCTTGACCAAAAGCTCACCTTTGCCGGTGGAAACCTTCCATTTCATGTTCAGCAAGCCGCCTGACACGGGAGCAATTTGATAACAGGTTATTCCATAGCTTTTCTTTAAATCAGCTATTAATTTGTCTTCCATCCCGCAACCTTCCGAACCATCTGCATCGCATTATATAGTCTTTGCTTTCAACAGACAATGGAAACGGTCACACTGTAGTGTGTCAAAACCAATCCTAAAGGCTCTCACTTTCCATCTCCCGGCAGGAAAACCACCGCCGACAGCCAATGAATATCGATGGAACAAACGCCAAGGAGGCAACCCGATGCCCAAATATCTGATCATCAATTGCGACGACTTCGGCAGCTCTCACGCTGCCAACGAGGCCATCATGACGCTGCTGGACGAAGGAGCGGTCACGTCGGCCACCGCCATGGCGCCCTGCGCGTGGTTCCCAGAGGCCGCCGAATACGCCCGCACCCACCCGGACAAATGCGTGGGCCTGCACCTGACCTTCACCAGCGAATGGGACACCGTGCGCTGGGGGCCTGTGGGTGTTGAGGCCGTGGATTCCCTGGTGGATTCCACCGGCCGCTATTTTCCCCGGGATTGCCTGAGCGTGGAGAGCAAAGCCCGGCCCGAGCAGGTGCGCCGGGAGATTCTTGCGCAGCTGGCACTGGCCCGGTCGCTGGGCTTTGAGCCCAGCCATATGGACAACCACATGGGATCGCTGTACGGCGTGTGCGGCGTGCAGAGTTTTCTGGACATCGTGATCCCCATCTGCGCGGCCAACGGCTATCCCTTCCGGCTGCCCACACAATTCCTGCCCGGCGACGCCATCGGCGACCACCTTCCCCAGAGCGTCAAGGATTCCATGACGGCGCTCAAGGGCATGGCCGCGGCGGCCCGCGTGCCGGTGCTGGATTGCCTGCTGTCCCACGATTTCGCCGGCGCCGCCGGCGAGACCTATGCATCTTTCCGCGACCACATCATCGCCAAGCTACATACAATCCCCGAAGGGCTGCACGAAATCTACATCCACCCCGCCATGGATGGCTCTGAGATCCGCCACACGACATCCACCTGGCAGCGCCGCGTGTGGGAGTTTCAGCTCTTCCGCGACGAGGCAGTGCGCCGGGCGCTGGATGAAGCTGGGCTGACCGTGATCTCCTGGCGGGATGTACCCGCGCTGACAGCGAGCATTGCGTAGACAGGAGCGTTGCCCATGAAAGTTCTCGCCATCAACGCCAGCCCACGGAAGAACGCCAACACGGCCACGCTGCTGGAGCACGCGCTGCAAGGCGCTTTGTCTCAGGGCGCCCAGAGCGAGCTGGTCCACCTGTATGATCTGGACTTCAAGGGCTGCGTGAGCTGCTTTGCGTGCAAGCGCAAGGGCAACGCCTGCAACGGCTTGTGTGCTGTGCAAGACAGCTTGACCGACGTGCTGCGGGCGGCGCTGGGCAGCGATGTGCTGCTGATGGGCACCCCAGTCTATTTCGGCGATGTGACCGGCGGGCTGCGCAGTTTTCTGGAGCGGCTGCTTTTCCCCATCCTCACCTACAACGCCGACCGCCGCCGCGCTCGCGAAGTCACCATCGCGGCAGGCCTGCTGTTCACGATGAACGCGCCGCAGGAATACTGTGCCACAGGCTATCGTGAGTTGATGGAGAAACACCAGGGGCTGCTGCGGCTGCTGGGCGGCGGTTCGGAAACGCTGGCATGCTGCGACACCTGGCAGTTTCGCGACTACTCTCTGTTCGAAGCCTCGGGTATCGACGAGGCGCGGAAAGCCAGAGTGCGCGCGGAGCAGTTTCCGCAGGATTGCCGCAGGGCCTTCGAGCTGGGCGCACGGCTGACCATTCAGCGGCAGGAGCTGTTCAGCAAATAAAAGGAGCGTTGAAAATGAAATTTAGCACGTGCATCGAACCATTGATGACGCTCTGGCGGTCAAAGAGAAGGTCGCTTTGTCTATAACCGGCTGACATTGTGCTTCAGCCTTCCAGCTCCGTTGTCCCGGCTTGGCCCGTGGTATGGCGGAGCTTTTTGGTTTTTACATTTTTTGTTGAAAAAGTAAAAAAACATTTGAACATTCAATTGATTATGTATTATAATGATTCTAACATAATAAGCGCTATCCGCAAAGACAATAAACATTAAGCAATCCGGTGCTGCCACGCAAAAATCGGCCAGGGGTGGAATCATGAAGGAAAAGGAATTTTTGGACTGGATGCTGGATTCAGGCTACAACCAGAGCAAGATTCTGGGCTTCATCCAAGCCTGCAAAGAGATTGAGCGCCACGAGGGCAGCATTGAGGACCACTTCAGCGCCGACAGCGGGCGCGCGCTGCTGCGGCGGTTCCGGTACAGCGCGCTGGACCAGGCCAATGGCCGCAAACCCGCTCATGCCGTGCCGGTGGAGGGCGACGCCGTCAAGCAGACCGACGCACTCAAAAAAGCGCTGAAGTTTTATCTGGACTTCCTGACCTGTTCGCAGCAGCAGGCGTTGTTGCGCTCCGGTGAGCTGGCGGCTTCCAGCCGCAAGATTTACGCCAAACGCAAGCCGCGGCCCCTGAGTTTATACGACGCCAAGGATGAAAACGACAGCTATTACAGCCAGTTCCGACCCCATAGAAATGGCGCGGGCGAGAAGGACGCAAAATAACACCAAAAGACCGCAAGGCCGCCTTATCCCAGGCGGCCTTGTTTGGTTGCATATTGGCCTATCATTATCTATAATCCCAATGTAAGCGCGGACGGCACGCCGCCCGCCGTTTCATTTTGTTTGCTTGAAGGAGTATGCGATGAGGCTTATCGTTAACGGCCAATCGATCGAAGCTCAGGTAGCAGCCGGCGAATCGCTGTATGCGCTGCTGGCGCGGCTGGGATACCAGATCAGCGCTCCCTGCGGCGGCGGTGGGCGTTGCGGCAAATGCCGCGTGACCTGCGACAACCCACTCCCGCCCAACGAGACCGAGCAGCGGCTGCTGGATGAAGCCAGCCTGCGCCGAGGTGTGCGCCTGGCCTGCAAAACAATGCCCATGGATGGGCTCAGCGTGCGCTTTGAGGCCCACAACACCCAGCGCGCCCAAATCGCTACCGCCGGCGTTTCCATAGCCTACGAGTTTTCTCCGGCAGTGGGCGAGCGCTGGGTGCGCCTGGAGCCACCGGCGCTGCACGACCAGACGGCGGACCTGGAGCGCCTGCGCGCCGCGCTGCACCTGCCGGAGCTCACCATGAACACCGCCATGCTGAGGGCGCTGCCCGCCGAGCTGCGCCGGGGCGATTGGCAACTGGGCGTGGCGCTGATGGGCAGCCGCGCCGTGGCGTGGAATCCCCGGGGGTTGTACGGCGTGGCTGTGGACATCGGCACGACGACGCTGGCCAGCTACCTTGTGGACCTGCGCACCGGCGAGGAGCTGGCCGTGGCCTCCTCACTAAACCCTCAAAAAGCTTTTGGCGACGACGTCATATCCCGGTGCGACGCGGCGCGCGGCGGCAGCCTGGAAGCGCTGCAGCGCTCCGTCGCAGCGGAGATCGATCGTCTGGTCGGCGAGCTGTGCCAGCGTGCCGGTGTGGACCGCCGCGATGTGTGCCACATGACGCTGGCCGGCAACACGGTCATGATGCACCTGTGCGCCGGTGTGAGCCCCGAAAACATCGCCCAATCGCCCTTCGTGCCGGCATGGACCGGCGAATGGAACTTGGACGCTGCCGACCTGGGCGTGCACGTGAGCCCCGGTGCTGTGGCAACGCTGCTGCCGTGCGTGGCTGGATACGTGGGTGCGGACACCGTGGCCGCCATGACCGCCGCTGGCCTGCGGGAGGACGGCGAGCCCTCATTGCTTATCGACATCGGCACCAACGGCGAAATCGCGCTGGCCGCCGGCGGCGCGCTGTTCGCGTGTTCCACGGCGGCAGGCCCTGCCTTTGAGGGCGCCCACATCCGCAACGGCATGGGCGGCGTCACCGGCGCCATCAACCACGCCACCGTGGGCGAGGATATCCGCCTGGAGACCATCGGCGGCGCACCGGCCCGGGGCATCTGCGGCTCGGGCCTGTTGGACCTGATCGCCGGTTTCCTGGATGTGGACGTCATAGACGACACCGGCCGCATCGACGAGGACGCTGCGCCGGCCTGGCTGACCGTGGGCGAAAACGGCATCGCTGTGGACGCAGAACACGACATATGGCTTACCCGCCGCGACATCCGCGAGGTGCAGCTGGCCAAGGGGGCCATCGCCGCCGGCGTGCAGGTGCTGCTGAGGGAGGCCGGCGTGGCCGAAGGCGACGTGCGCCATGTCTACCTGGCAGGCGGCTTCGGCAGCTATATGGACAAGCGTTCCGCATGCCGCGTGGGGCTGATCCCCATGAGCCTGATGAACCGCACCGAAGCCGTGGGCAACGGCAGCGGCGCCGGCGCCAAAGCCGCGCTGCTGAGCAAGCAGGCCCGCGACGAGGCCTCGCGCTTGTCTCGAGCCGTGAAATACGTGGAGCTTTCCGCCCGGCAGGATTTTCAGGATCTGTTCATGGACTACATGATGTTCTAGTATAGTCGGCGGGGGACTATGTCCCCCGCCGAAGCCACCCCCTGTTAGTGATCAACTTTTTCTCTGATTTGCGTTGCCCGCTACCGCTCATGTCGCCAGCGGGCTCCTTAATCGTCTTCTCAAAATGGGTTGGTAAGAACGATAGTCGCCTGCAAGCGTGTTTTGCTGCGAGGTCCTTTTTCACTATAAGTTTCCTCGGCGGAATGAATCCGCCGTCGGTAAAGAAACCCAGCATAGTTCTCCAGAAAATCAGTCCATTTCAGGGAAGGCACATGCCCTTTATCCATCAGGTCAACCAGCAAACACAGATTCCCGGTGGCGAGGGGAAATCAGCTAAGATTGCCGCATCGTTCCAATGCGGCAAGAGCAAAGAGTACACTCCGTAGCTGCAAGCCAGTTTATCCGGCCAAGGCAAATAAACGCCCAGCAAGAAACGAGTACAAAAGCCCCGCCATAGCGGTTCCGTCCCCATGAAATATGACGTGAGACGGACAAAATGAAGCCGCCCGGCGACATGCGCGGCGGGCGGCAACAAAAAGCATAAACAGGTCGTCTGAATCACCGACGATGCAACAACATCGGCAGCGAAAGGCGAAGGCAAAGCCGAAGTTTCTTACTTGATATTGATCGTGGCGCCCACTTCGACGAGCTTGGCCTTGATGTTCTCGGCCTCGGCCTTGGCGATGCCGGTCTTGACGGGGTTGGGGCAGTTGTCCACCAGGTCCTTGGCTTCCTTGAGGCCCAGGCCGGTCAGCTCGCGCACAACCTTGATGACCTTGATCTTCTCGGCGCCGGAGTTCTCGAGGATGACGTCGAACTCGGTCTGCTCTTCCACGGGCTCGGCAGCGGCGGCAGCGGCGGGGGCAGCGGCAACGGCCACAGGGGCGGCGGCGCTCACGCCGAAGATGCCCTCGAGGTCCTTCACCAGTTCGGAGAGTTCGAGAACGTTCATTTCCTTGATAGCTTCGATGATCTGTTCCTTAGACAGAGCCATTGTATATTCCTCCATTAACTAATTTTGTGTTGGCAGGCGCTTAGGCGCTTTGCTGTGCTTTCTGATCCTTGATGGCATTGAGCGCGCAAACCAGAGCCCGTGCGGGGCCGTTGAGCACGCTGACGAAGTTCGTGATGGGCGCGTTCATCGTGCCCAGCAGCTTGGCCACGAGCACTTCCTTGGCGGGCACCTTGGAGAGCTCTTCCACGCTGGCGGCGCTGATGGCCTTTTTGCCCACGAGACCGCCCTTGATCTTGAGCTTCTGAACCTTCTTCATTTGCTCTGTGAACACTTTGGCGGACGCGGTGGGGTCTTCATAGCTGAAGGCCACGGCCGTGGAGCCGGTCAGGAAGGGATCAAGACCCTGGATCTCCAGCTCGTCGGCAGCACGCTTAACCAGCGTGTTCTTGAGCACCTTGTAATCCACCTTGGCCTTGCGCAGCTGGTTGCGCAGCTCGGTCACTTCCAGCACGTTCATGCCGATGTATTCCACCAGCACCACGGAGCTGGCGCGGCTGAGCTTGTCCTTGATCTCGGCGACTTCCAGTACCTTCGCATCGCGATTGGCTGACATAGGTTGTTGTTCCTCCTTTCCCCTGAAGTCAGGGGTACAAAAAACCCCTGTGCAAAGGAACAGCACAGGGGTACAAAGCTCTATACAGAAGCTTCCCAACCTCGGCAGGCAAAAATTTAAGCGGATCACCGCGCCTGCTGTCTGTAGCTGAAAACCTTTAAGCTCGCAAATTATAGCAAGCCGGCGCGCAAATGTCAATCAGAAAGTTGAAACTGATATTTCCATCCTCATCATCCATGCTGCACCGCCGGCTCAGAAGGATACCATCATCCACCGCCCGATATCTCGGAACCCCAGCGCCGTGTAGACGCGGCCGGCGGAGGGGTTCATGAAAAACAGCAGCGCGCGCTTACCCTCACGGGCCAGATCCTGGCACAGCGCCGCCGTGGCCTGGCCGGCGTAGCCCAAACCCCGATAGGCATTGGCCGTGCACACGCTCACGATCATCGCGGCGTCGGCACGCTCGTTTGTCATGGCCATGGAGGCCACGGTTCCGTCCCTCTCAATGAGCGCCACGCGCTTGCAGCCCAGCGCGACTTCCTCTCGCAGCGCATCCACGTTGAGCGCCGTGTGGAATTCGCTGATGCCCCGGCGCAGCGCCGCGATGCCCGGCAGGTGTTGCTCCAGGGTGGCCGCGGTGACCCGCACCACAGCCGCGCTGCCGGCGGGCTGTATCAGCTCGCCGGGGTCCAGCGCCATAAGGATGTGGGTCTCCAGTCGCAAAGGGTCTCCCAGGCGCTCCAGCAATGGCTGCAGAAATTCCGGCCGCCCGCTGAGCGCGCCGTAGCCCGCCTGCTTCATCAGGTGGGCTGCCTGGTCCCAATCGGCGCCGCCCGGCGCGTAGAAGGAGAAACTGCCGCCATATTGTCGCAGCACGGCGGTCAAGGGCTGTTCCGCCCACAGCGTCAGGTTGGGGTCAGCCAGCCCGAAGACCTCCAGGTCACCCAAGATGAAATGGTTGATGTCCGGCTCGCGCTTCAGAAAGGCCAGCACCTGGGGCAATTCCTGCGCCGTCACCCGTTTGAACATGACCGCCTCCGGAACAGTTTGGGGATTCAAATAGAATAGCGCGTTCGCGGCAAAAAGAAAACCCCCGGTGGTAAAATGCTGTGTTTAACAAAAATTCTAGGTCCAATTGACAACTATATCGGCATCCGTTATAATTTATACCGTCAACCGATATAACGTCGACCGAGTGTTGGAGGAAAGCTTATGCCCACAGATAAGGAGAACATCGCACTGACCGAAGCGGTGTACTACATCCTACTTTCCCTGCTGCAGCCGCTGCATGGCTACGGAATTATGCAGAAGGTGGAGCATCTAAGCGCCGGCCGCGTCAATCTGGCCGCAGGCACGCTGTACGGCGCCATCAGCACGCTGCTGGAACGGGGCTGGATCACCGCGATGCCCGGGGAGCACAACGCGCGCAAGAAGGAGTATGTTGTGACAGACGCCGGCAAAACCGCGGTGCACGCGGAGCTTGCGCGCCTGCGAGAGCTGGTCACAAACGGTGAAGTCCTGCTGGGAGGTACACAATGAAACACGTGGTTCATAAGTTCTTTTCCATCGGAGCGCACAAAAAGGAAGAACAGTGGCTCAACAGCATGGCGGCCAAGGGGTTGCTGCTGACCGACGTGGGCTTCTGCCGGTATGTCTTTACGGAGGGTACGCCCGGGGAATACATTTACCGCCTGGAGCTGTTGGACCAGATGCCAAATCACCCGCAGAGCATGGCTTACATCCACTTTTTGGAAGAGACCGGCGTGGAGCAGATTGGCTCCTATATCAGATGGGTCTATTTCCGCCGAAAAGCCGCCGACGGTCCCTTCGAGCTTTATTCGGACATCGGGTCCAAGATCAGGCACCTGAGGCGCATCACATGGCTTGCAAACACCCTGTCATTACTTATGTTCTTCCTGTCCTCGGTGTGGAACCAGACGGCCTGGCTGGAGCGCGCGGAAGGCGGAGGTGATAGTTATCTTTTTTTAGCCGGCTTATTCTGCCTGTTTGCAGCTCTGTGCCAGTTGCTGGTGCTGCCGGTGCGGCGGTCGCTGCGGCAGCTGAAGGCCGAGCAGAAGCTGCGGGAATAAGGGCAGCGCCAGGCGCTGGAGCCTTGATACCTGAAAGGCAGAACTATCTGGCGCGGGGATACTCATTGCCCAGCAGCCACAGCTTGGGCTCGTCCTCCTCAATGGTTGGGAAGCGGCCTGCCGGCTGGTGGAAGCGGTTGTCGGTGCTGTCGTCGTTTACCTGGGAAACCTCACCCAGCAGCACCGGCCCGCAGCCGGGCTCGCCCCAGAAGCTGTGGTATTGCCCGGTGGGCAGCGTGACGCTCTCCCCCGGCGTCAGCCGAAGCACAACGCCTGCCGGGGCTTCATAGGCCCGGCCATCGGTCAGCACCCGCACCGGCGTGTCGGAAAAACCTCCCTCGGCATCGGCGTTGTAGAGCTGCACCATCAGGTTGCCGCCGCCGCGGTTGATGATGTCTTCCATCTTGCGCCAGTGGAAGTGATAGGGCGTCACCTGCCCCTCCTGGGCCACCATGATCTTCTCGGCGTAGGGCTTGACATAGCGCGGGTCGGCAGAGTTGCCGTTGCGCACGGTGAACAGCATCAGTCCCACGCGTTCGAAATCGCCGGAGCCGAAGTCGGTAATGTCCCAACCCAGGGCGTTATCGCGAATCTCATCGTACTCGCTGCTCTTGTCAGCCCATTCGGCCTCACTCCAGAAGGCGAAGGGCGGCAGCTTGACCTGGTGCTTCTCCAAAAAGGCTGCGGCTTCCCGCAGATAGGCATTTACCACAGATCTCTTCATAGTGTTCCTCCTGCAAATTCTCCCGTGCCGTATCGCTCTCGCTGGCGAGGCGGTTCATCCGCCGCCGGCTTCGTATTGTACGGTAACCAATCAGTCGACCATGGGGCGGCAATTACCGGCGGCAGGCGACTGCCCACCCTCCGAAGGGAATCAGGGGAATATCCCCCTTATCTTCTTGGCGTTGACGACGCGCTGCAGCGCCACCATGTAGGCGCCCATGCGCATGGACGTGCTGCGGGCGGCCTTGGCGTCCCACACCTCGTTGAAGGCGCGGGTCATGATCTTCTCCAGCGCCTGGTTGATCTCATCCTCGTCCCACATCAGCGACTGTATGTTCTGCACCCACTCAAAGTAACTCACGACCACGCCGCCGGCGTTGGCTAGGATGTCCGGCACGATGACCTTGCCGGCCTCCTCCAGGATGCGGTCTGCACCTACGGTCGTGGGGCCGTTGGCGCCTTCCACGATGATACCGGCCCGCACGCTCGCGGCGTTCTCCTCGGTGATCTGGTTTTGCAGCGCCGCGGGGATCAGCACGTCGCACTCGCAGGCCAGCAGTGCCGCGTTGTCGATGTGTTCCACGCCCGGCGCTTCATAGGCGCTCAGGAGCTTGCCGCCATCCTGATGGGCAAGGATGCTCTCGATGTCCAGCCCGTCGGGGTGATAAAGGCCACCGGACACATCGCTGACCGCCACGATGTGGCAGCCCTCGCGCTGCAGCAGCCGCGCCGCCACGCCGCCCACGTTGCCCATGCCCTGTATCGCGATGCGGGTGCCCAGCACCGGTTTGCCCATGCGGTGCAGAATCTCCCGGGTCACGAACATAACGCCGCGGCCGGTGGCCTCACGGCGGCCCAGGGAGCCACCGATCTCGATGGGCTTGCCGGTGACCACGCCGGGCACCGTGTGGCCCTGGAACATGCTGTAGGTGTCCATGATCCAGCCCATGACCTCGGCGTTGGTGTTGACGTCCGGCGCGGGGATGTCGCGCTCGGGGCCGATCAGCGGCAGGATCATGCCGATGTAACGGCGCGTCAGGTGCTTGAGCTCGTTGCGGCTTATCTGCCGCGGGTCCACCTTGACCGCGCCCTTGCCACCGCCGTAGGGAATGTTGACCACGGCGCACTTGAACGTCATCCACGCCGCCAGCGCCTTCACCTCGTCCACGTCCACATCCTGGTGGTAGCGGATGCCGCCCTTGCACGGCCCGCGGGAGCTGCTGTGCTGCACGCGGTAGCCCTCGAACACCCTCGTGGAGCCGTCGTCCATCTCCACAGGGATGGCGACTTTGAGCTCGCGCTCGGGGTACTTGAGGATGACATAGTCGCTCTCGCACAGGCCCAGCATGCCGGCGGCACGGTCCAGCACTTCCAGCATCTCGTCGTAGGGGTTGTAGGTCTTGCTCATTGGTGATCCTCCTGAGATCAGGTTTTGCACCTGAAACAAAACTCAAAACAATATATATTGTTCGGGAGATTCTTCGCTGCGCTCAGAATGACAGTTCGGGCTTCGTTTGTCATTCTGAGGGAGCATGGCGACCGAAGAATCTCCCCAACTCATTTCTCACAGTTCCCCGTACTTGAAGCTCTCCTCATAGGCCGTATCATACATCGCGACGACGTTCTCCGGCGGCACGTTGCCCATGATGTTGTGCACCTGGTTGAACACCATGCCACTGTGTGGGGCCAGCGCGGACATGAGGGACCGCACGTTGGCGCGCACTTCGTCGGGCGTACCGCGCCACAGCACGTTCTGTGTGTCGCAGCCGCCGCCCCAGAAGCAGATGTCCTTGCCATATTTGGCCTTGAGGGCGTTGGGTTCCATGTTGGAGCAGGAAACCTGCACGGGGTTGATGGCGTCCACGCCAGCCCAGATCAGCGCCGGCAGGAAGGGTTCCATGGCCCCGCAGGAATGCATGAACACCTGGCAGTCGGAGTTCTGGTGGATGAAGTCGGTCAGGCGCTTGATGAGCGGCGCGATGCGCTCTGCGTGGATGGACGGGCGGATGAAGGGCGCGGTCTGGGTGCCCAGATCGCTGTTGATGCAGATACCCTGCACATATTTGCCCATCTTGTCGATGATTTTGGCGCAGGTTTTCAGATCGTTCTCCAGCAAGCGCAGGTTGGCGGCATCGGCCTCCTCGGGCTCCAGCATGAAGTTGCACAGCCAGTCGGGGTTGTCGGAAAAATAGGCCCCGAAGCCGATGTACACCGTATACAGGTCGGTCTCCTTATAGATGCGCTCGGCGCTGCGGGCCGCGGCGTCCAGGAAATCCTCGTCGCCATCCCACGGGTTCACGCCGCCGCCGTCGAAGAAAAAGCCGCCGTCGGGCATGGTCATGTTGGCGCCTTCACCCCGCACCATCCAGGAGCCGTCCTCCTGGCGCTGGGGCAGCATGCGCCGGGGCACACGGAACTGATACTTGCCCCGGGGGTTCCAGATGGCTGTGTTCGGATATCCCGGGTGGAAGCAGACGCAATCCACATGGAAGCGTTCCAGCACGTCGGGCTCTACGCGGGCCAGGAACTGGCCGGGGTCCACAACCTCAACCTCGCTCACGGGCAGGCCCAGGTGTTCGCGCAGGTTCCAATAGGCGAAAGCGGATATGCCCGTGGAATAATGCATGCCCAGATCGATGGGCGTGCGGTCCACCGGCAGGCGTGCCACACTGCGGCGCACGCGCTCGCGGGATGTCAAGGTTTCACGGCGGTCTGCTGTCATTTTATCCTCCAATGGGGTGCAGGTTTATACAGCGTAGATTGTACCGCAACGCCCGGCGCAAAACAATGGCGAGCGTATAATCTGGGCAAACGCCCTAAATATTAGGTATTGTGTTGGCTGACCAAGCGAACAGCGAGGAGAGTCATGCTCGATATTTCGCTTCTGGGAACAGGTGGTATGCTACCGCTGCATAACCGTTATCTGACTGCCTTGCTCGCACGTTGCAACGGCCGAATGCTGCTGATTGATTGCGGTGAAGGCACACAGGTTACAATGCGGGAGCTTGGCTGGGGATTTGTAAGCCTGGATGCGATACTGTTTACTCATTTTCACGCCGACCACATTTCCGGACTTCCGGGCATGCTGCTCTCCCTGGGTAACTACGGCAGAACCGAGCCGCTAACCATCGTCGGCCCCATCGGCGTTGAGGAAGTGGTACATGGTCTGCGTGTGATCGCGCCGGAGCTTCCGTACCCGATACAGTTTATGGCGTTATCATTTGAAGGCAAATCTCAGGAGCACTTTCTGATCGGTGATTTTCATCTTTCCGCCCTACCCCTGGTTCATACGATGCCCTGTATTGGATACAGCATCAACATCCATCGCGCAGGGAAATTCAACCCTCAACGCGCAATGGCACAGCACATTCCCGTGCAGTATTGGGCCGCGCTGCAACGCGGCCAAACAGTTGCCGGGTTTACCCCTGAAATGGTATTGGGAGAGCCTCGAAAAGGCATCAAGGTCAGCTACATTACAGACACGAGGCCGATTCACACCATTCCCGGGTTTGTTGAGGGCTCCGACTTGTTTATCTGCGAGGGTATGTATGGCGACCAGAGGATGAAGCACAAGACCGATGGTTTCTACCATATGGTATTTGACGATGCGGCAAGGCTTGCCAAAGATGGAAATGTCAAAGAACTATGGCTCACGCACTACAGCCAGGCACTCATCAACCCGGAGGACCATATCCCAGAGGCTAGAAACATTTTTGAAAACACATGGGCGGGAACGGATCGCTTGACGAAATCTTTCCGATTCGTTGACTAGCACTCCTCAATGGAACCCAATGCTCTCGTGCCGAGATGACCCCATGAATCCCAAAATGCAAAATACGGCGAATCCCGGCAGGGTTTTGACGGCGAGGTGCGAACAAGTAAAGGGCATACGCCGCCCCGCGGTGGCGTGCCTTTTTAGAAAGGAGCATGTTATGGCAACAGAACGGAAAACCGCGCTGATCACCGGCGGCAGTTCGGGCATCGGCGCGGGCATCGCACAGGTATTGGCCGAAGAGGGCTATGACATCGCCATCACCTACGGCGGCAACGCCGATGGCGCCCAGGTAACCAAGGCAGCCGTGGAGGCGCTGGGCAGGCGCTGCGCCGTGATACAGGCCGACTTATCCCATCGGGAGACGCCGGAAGCTGTTGTGGCGGCAGCGCTGGAAGCGCTGGGGCGTCTGGATGTGCTGGTGTGCAACGCCGGTGTCACGCGACACCACAGCATACTCACGATGACCGCCGACGAGATGGACTGGCTGTACGGCTTGGACTATCGCGGATACATACTGGCCGCCGGCGCCGCCGCGCGCCATATGGTGACCGCCGGCATCCGCGGTAACATCGTGTTCGTAACCTCCAGCCGCGGCGAGCGCGCCTACCCCAACGACCCGATCTACGGCGGCCTCAAGGCGGCGCTCAAGCGCTCCTGCGAAAGCATCGCCATGGATCTTTCACCCCACGGCATTCGCGTGAACTGCATCGCCCCCGGCGCCACACAGGTGCGCGAAGGCGAGCGGGCACAGCAGTGGAGCGCCATGCTGGGCCCGCGTATCCCTCTGGGCCGCCTGGGCACGCCGCGGGAATGCGGCCATGCCGTGGCCTATCTCGTGAGCGACAAAGCCGCCTACATCACAGGCGTCACGCTGCGGCTGGACGGCGGGCTGATACTGCCGGGCATGCCCGAGGGCGACTATGACAACGCCGCGCGCCGGGGCTGGGGCCGGCCCATCGTGGACGAGCGGCTCATGCAGGCCATACAGGACCGACAAAATCACCCCACGGAGGCAGACCATCATGAGTGACATCCGCATTACCGACGTCCGAGCCCTTACCTGCGCACCCGACGGCAGCAACCTGATCGTCGTGCGCATCGACACCAACCAGCCGGGCCTGTACGGCCTGGGCTGCGCCACGTTCACCCAGCGCTGGAAGGTCGTCGTGAACGCCATAGAGGAATACATGAAGCCGCTGCTCGTGGGCCGCGACGCCACCCGCATAGAGGATGCCTGGCAGACGGCCATGGGCTCCTCCTACTGGCGCAACGGGCCGTGCCTCAACAACGCCATCTCCGGCTGCGACATGGCCCTGTGGGACATTATGGGCAAGGAAGCCGGCCTGCCGGTGTACCGCCTGCTGGGCGGCAAGTGCCGCGACGGCGTGCCGCTGTACCGCCACGCCGACGGCCGCGAGCCCGCCGAGGTGGAGGACAGCGCCCGCAAACTGATGGCTCAGGGCTTCCAGTACATCCGATGCCAGATGGGCGGCTACGGCGGCCGTATGAGCTTTCTGAACCGCCCCGAGGGCCCGGGGGCATTTGATTCGCGCTACATCAACGACCCCCGCAGCCAGCACGACGCGACCTTTGACGCCGCCGCCTACGCCCGGAGTGTTCCGATCCTCTTTGAGCACATGCGCAATGCGCTGGGCTTTGAGGTGGAGCTGCTGCACGACGTGCACGAACGCCTGGCGCCAATAGAGGCCGTGCGCCTGGCCAAGGCAGTGGAGCCCTACAAGCTGTTCTTCCTGGAGGACGCGCTGGCCCCCGAGCACGTAGACTGGTTCCGCACGATCCGCCAGCACACCACCGTGCCGCTGGCCATGGGCGAGCTGTTCAACAACCCCATGGAATGGACGGCGCTGGTGGACGAGCGCCTGATCGACTTCATGCGCGTGCACATCAGCCAGATCGGCGGCCTGACGCCGGCGCGCAAGCTGGCCATACAGTGCGAGGCCCACGGCATCCGCACCGCGTGGCATGGCCCTGGCGATGTGAGCCCCGTGGGCCACGCGTGCAACCTGCACCTGGATCTGGCCAGCGCCAACTTCGGTATACAGGAGTGGTGCGGCATAGACCAGAGCGAACCGCTGCATGAGGTGTTCTCCGGCATCCCAGAGGTGCGCAATGGCTTTGCCTACGTCAATGAGAAGCCGGGCTTCGGCATCGACATGGATGAGGAGGCGGCCAAACGCTACCCGTGCTTCCACGAGCTGCCCCAGTGGACGCTGACCCGGCTGCCCGACGGCACGCCGGTGCGGCCGTAGGCCCTCTCCCCTAGGGCTGCCGTGTTAGGCACATAACCATTCAAACATTTGGTGCCGAAGGTTTCCATAGGGCGATCGGAAAGCCCTTTGGCCTTGGCGCAGGATGCGCTGCAGCCCAGCACCATCGGAAGCGGCTCTGCCGCTTCAGCCGGCTGGATGCCGGCGAGATGGTGCGCAGGTCGCGCCAAAAGGCGCGAAATCTCAAATCTCAAAAGGAGAATGAGTATGATTAAAGTGAATTGGCGTGAAGTCACCCCTACCATTGCCCACGACGCCGGCATCGATTGGCAGCTGCTGAGCGCCAAGCGCCCCGGCGACGACCGCCCCAAGGCGTGCATGGAATCCATGATGTACATCGCCCGGGCGTCGCTGCAGCCCACGCTGGCCTACCATGACCACAAGCACGACGACCACGAGGAGATCTACTACATCATGGCCGGCAGCGGCGAGATCAAGATAGACGACGAGGTGCAGCCCATCCGCGAGGGCGACATCGTGTTCATCGGCGTGGGCCAATACCACCAGATCCGCAACACCGGCGATGTGATGCTGGACTTTTTGGCCGTGGGGGCGGAGCCCAAGCGCTGACACCTCTACCTATTGCTCCACCGAATAGAACATTGCACTTCAACCGCGCAGTTTGATGGTGGAGCAAGCCGAAACCCGGCCATAAAGGCCGGATTCGGCGAGATACCAACTAAAAGTCCGCAATATTTAATTGGTATCCCAATAACGAAGGGAGAAGCCCCATGAGAATATGTGTCCCCGTCCCCTGCTTTTACCGCGGCATCCCGTTTGAGGACGCCATCCGTAAAATCGGTATGCTTGGTTTTGACGCCGCGGAGACCTACAACTGGCGGGAGTTGAATTTGGACGCGGTGAAGGCCGCGTGCCAGGAGTCCGGCGTGGAACTGTTGAGCATGTGCACCACCGAATTCCGCCTAACCACGCCGGAAATCCGCCCCGGCTTTCTGGCGGGCCTCAAGGAATCCTGCGCGGCCGCAAAAAAAGTCGGCGCAGGCCGTCTGATCACCCAGGTGGGGCAGGATACCGGAGCGCCGCGCGAGGCTCAGCACGCGAGCATCGTCGATGGCCTGAAGGCTTCCATCCCGATTCTGGAGGAAACCGGAACAATCCTGATGATCGAACCGCTGAACACCATCGTGGATCACAAGGGCTATTATCTTTGGTCGGCGGTGGAAGGCTTTGAGATCGTGCGGGAGGTGAACCACCCGCTGGTGAAGGTCGTCTATGACATCTACCATCAGCAGGTCATGGAAGGGAACATCATCCCCAATGTAACCAACAACCTGGACTGCATCGCGCACCTGCACAGCGCGGGCCACCCCGGCCGCATTGACCTGCAATTCGGCGAGAATGACTACAAGGTCATCTTCGCCGCCATAGACCGTGCCGGCTACACCGGCGCGTGCGGACTGGAATACAGGCCGACACTGGAGCCGGAGGAAAGCCTGCGGGAGTTCCGGCGCATCTATCTATAAACCGTCACCTGCGGTCGGCGAGTCTTTCCAGCAGGATCGGGCAGCTAAGCTTCTATCGAAGAAGACCATGAGCTTCGCCGTCAGGAAGTTATCCAGCGGGAGCAGACGCCGCGGCGTCATTGCGATAAACAAGGAGCATACCTATGAGCGTCATTTCCGTCGATCTGCGCACCATCGACGACAAGGTGAAATTCGCCGCCGTATCCCGGGAAAACCAGGAGATCATTATCGACTACTTCCCTCCCTATGGCGAGGGCAAGGGCTATACGTCGATGGAGCTGCTGCTGGTCAGCCTGGGCTCGTGCCTTTCCACCACGGTGATCACGCTGATGCGCGACCGCATGCGCAAGAGCGTGGCAGGCCTCTCTCTACGGGCCATAGGCACGACCAGGGAAACCCACCCCAAGGCCTTCACCCACATCCGGCTGGAGATGGAGCTGACCTCCCCAGATGCCGGAGACGAAGACGTACGCAAGGCCATCGCTGTATCCGAGGAGAAGCTGTGCCCGGTATGGGCCATGCTCAAAGGGAACGTGGAGATCCAGACCGAGTTCCGCATCCTGCGGCCTTAGCTCAAACCGGTCACAAACCCTTTATATAACCGGAAGGGGCGGCCTGCGGCCGCCCCTTCCGGTTTGCTGGTTAAAGCTCCTCGAGATACCGTCGGTAGAGCAACCGTGCCTTGAGGAACGCAACGAGGTAAAATACCAACACCGCAAGCACAATGAGCCACAGGAACCCCCTGCCCGCCGCGAAGGGCGTTTCGAACAGAAATGCCCGCCAGAACCGCGTGCCGGTCATTTGCCATAGCCCCGGTGTAAAGTAGAGCGCTTTTGGGTTCGTGAAGGCCGTAATGCCATATGGATTTGTCGTTCCCAGTACGACCGCAACGGGGATAAAGGCCGTGAATAGCGACAGCCACATGGCACTCAGGCGCTTGTACCGGCCCGCTCGGGAGGCCGCGTCGGAAAAGATGTCGTCCGTAGCGTCCTCCCTCATCTGCACGAAATACTGTGCTCCCGTACTCTTGGCGCCGCAGATGTGCTTCCAGCCGCTGTCCTCAAAGAGGGAGCGGTACTCCTGGAAATCCGCCGCGTTTTGGAACACGCGATAATCGACCCGGTAGTTGAATTTTCGGGGCTCAGTCTGCTGGAAGGTATACCTGCCCAACCAGTTGATGGACACCAGCGCATATCCGCTCTGGGACATCTCCGAGAGCCACCGCTCCTCCTTGGCAAAATCAAAGAACATCTTATACTTGCTCTTCAGCATGACGCATCCCCTCCTGCAGCTGGAATTGTTGATCGCTGATCCGTATCAGGTGCACGATCCGCTGGTATTCCATATTGAGCACCTCTTTACCGGTGGGTGTGAGGGCATACACCTTTCTGCGGCTGTCATCCCCTCCCACAGGCACGATCATGTTCTGCTTGAGCAGATTTTCCACGGCGCCATACATCGTACCCGCCGCGATCTTCACCTTCCCTTCGCTCAACTCTTCTACATTCTGCATGATCGCATATCCATGCCTGGGGCTCAACAGGGACAGAAGAATGTAGTATGTCGTCTCCGAGAGAGGCAACAGCTTGTTCAGGTTCAAAAAATTCTACTCCCTTTTATATCGTTTAGCTGTATAGTCAGATTATATATCGTCAGACTATATAAGTCAACAGAAAAAAGGACCAACCCAAGGAAGGGCGGTCCTGGCGATAACTCTTGCTTGGCTTACGCCGTGGTGGTGACGAACTCTCGCCCTTCCTCGGCGCAGATGCGCTGCAGCGCGCCACGGGCGCTCATCAGTGCCACGGGCAGGCCGCCGCCGGCGTACGTCCACTGGCCAGCCATTGCGAAGTTCCTAAGGCCCGGCAACGTCGAGGGCACGTTGCGCACCGGGAATTCCGGCGTGGATTGCCAGCCCATATAGGCGCCCTGCCAGGCGTCGGTATAGCGCTCATAGGTCAACGGCGTCGCAACGTCCACGACCCGCAGGCGGCCCCGGGCCTGGGGGAAGCGCTGTTCAACGATCCGCGTGAAGGCTTGGGCCACCTGCTCCTTCTCGGCACGGTAGGCCGCAGGGTCCTCCCGCAGGCTCTTCCAGTAATGATAATCGCTGATGAGCACTGTCGTCACCATGGCCTTGCCCGGTGGGCACAGCACCCGGTCGAACCCGTAGTGCTTGATGTAGACCGCCGGCCGGTCCGCCCCGGCCAACCGCAATGGCTGATCCTGAAACACCATGACCTCATGGGGCTCGCCGGAGAGGTCGCAATCGAAGCCCAACGAGACCTGTACCGATGACGGGAACACCCTGGCCTGCTGCGTAAGCGCTGTGATGTTCTCATCGACATAGCGCCCTTCCAGCAAACCGTAAACCGTTGGGTGGAAGCCCGCGGTGGAAATCACACGGTCGCCTCGATGCTCTGTGCCGTCGCTCAGGCGCACGCCCACCGCGCGGTCTCCCTCCACGAGGACGCAGGCCACCTTGGCGCCGGTGCGCAGCTGGCCGCCCAAGGCCAAAAAACGCTGCTCCAGGTTGTGGGCAAGCTGCAGCGAGCCGCCCAGTGGAAAGCCGGCATCCCGGCGGGCATAGGCCGCCTGCGTCAGCAGCAGGAAGTCCAGATTGCCCAGACTGCCCATGGCCTTGCGCAGGAAAGGGTCGCGGAATTCGGCGCTGAAATGCTCCATGGGCAAACCGCGCAGCCTGCCGCACTGCGGATAATGGGCAACAGCGTCGCAGAACTCGTTGATCGGCGCGGCGTCCTGCGTACTGAGCTCCAGCATGTGCTGCCGCAGCCGCTCGGGGTCCGCCCAAAGGGTCAGCACGCGGCCGCCGTCTTCCAGCTGTATGTTGACGTCATGGTGGGCGTACTCAAAATCCCCGGCGCCAACCTCCGCCCAGAAGCGGTGCAGCGGGCTTTGAGGATTGGACCCCACGAGAAAATGGATGCAGCCGTCAAACAGAAAGCCCTGGCGCCGCCATGCCGTGCACAGGCCTCCGGCCATCGTGTGCTGTTCAAACACCGTCGCGTCGTAGCCGTTCATCCGGGCGTAGCAGCCGGCAGACAGTCCAGCTACGCCTCCACCGACAATCAGAATCCTTTGGCTCATGCTTCCCCTTTCCGTGACCGCCTGGATCACTCGTCGCCTTTCTCCTCCGCATCGAGGCCGCGGAGGCTGTCGATCGTCTGTTGGCACCATTGAATGCGAAAACCAGCGTCGCCGATGCCATAGCGCACCGTCGCCAGCCAGTAGGGATAACCCGGGTCGGCAACGGCGGCGGGCTTCGCCATGAGCTCCCGCTCCGACCGCTGGCATGCCTGCAGCATCGCCATATGCCGGTCCAGCACGCGCTCCAACTCGGCAATCATCGTTTCCTTGGGGATGTGCTTGGCGAACGTCAGCTTCAGCAGCAGCTCCAGCCGTGCCGGCGAGTGATCCACTGGTCGGGCGAGCCACGCGATAAGCTCTTCCCTACCCTTGGCCGTGATCGCGTAGACGGTACGAGGCGGATAGCCGCTGGTCGCGCCGGGGACCTTTTCGATGGCGCCGTCAAGCTCCATGCGCCGCAACATCGGGTAGATGTGGCCGAAGTTCTCATTCCAGAACATCGAGATGCCCTGGTCACAGAACTTCTTGATGTCATAGCCGGAGCCCGGCATGATGGACAGCACGCCGAGGATTGCATATCTGGTCTTGTTGTCTGCCGGCATTGGCTCACCTCTATATCACGGAGTTATGCTTCTGTCTGTAGTATATCACTCTGATATATGTTGTCAAGAAAAAACCGACAATCCCATTTGGGCATTGCCGGTTTTACACGTCGCAGGATTATTCCGGTTGCTTAGCCTCATCAGGTCCATCCTCCGCCGGCTGAGACAGCGCTTCCGCAAGCGCCGCGCCCTCCTCCAGCGCCGGCAGGTCCATCAGCGATTCCAGCGCGAAGCAGCGCAGAAACTCCTCGGTGGTGGCAAAGAGCACCGGGCGGCCCAAGCGGTCGGCGGTGCCGGCCTCGCGGATCAGGCCGCGCTTGAGCAGCACCTCCATGGAATAATCGGAACTGACGCCGCGGATTTCCTCGATCTCCCGGCGGGTGATGGGCTGGCGGTAAGCGATGATGGACAGCGTCTCCAGCGCGCTCTGGCTGAGCGGCCGGCTGCGCCGTGGGGCCAGCACCGCCTGCACGATGTCGCTGTAGGCAGCGTTGGTGCACATCTGCACGGCGTCCTCTATGCGGTTGATCTGGATACCCCGGCGCTCAAAGCGGTATCGGGAGATCATGTCCTCCAAGATGGGGCGCATCTGCAGCTCCACCAGGCCCAGCGCCTCGGCCAGCACGCCCACGGGCACCGGATCGCCGGAGGCGAAGAGCACCGCTTCTACCGCACTTTCTATTTCCTGCCGTTCCAAAGGCATGTCCCTCCATCTTTCACGTCACTGTTGCCACCGGCAACGCCCTTACAGCGGCAAGCCGCTATCCCGCGTTGCCTGCAGCGGCACTTAATGTAATTTCACCGTACAGCGCGTCCTGCCGCAGGGTCACGCGGCCCAGTTTCAGAAGTTCCAGCAGCGCCAAGAAGGCCGTGACGACCTCCTCCCGGGTGGGTCGGGCGGCAAACAGCTCGCCAAAGCCCACCGCACCCCGGCGGCTCAACAGCCGCTGAATGCGAAAAATCTGCTCCTGCACGGTATAGCCTTCGCGCTCGATGCGCCGGGCTGGCGCTTCATCCTCGTCGTCCTCGTCCACCCGGGCCATCAATGCCCGGAATGCCTCCATCAGCAGCGCCGCGCTGGCGTTGGTGATGTCGAAGTCGGCGCCACGGACGATCTCCTGGGGCAGGCGGTAATAGATGCCCGCCGCCTGGCGCTCCTTTTCGGCAAAAGTGGCGCTGGCCGCCTTGAAGAGCTTGTATTCCTCCAACTGGCGGATGAGCTCCTGCTCGGGGTCCGGCGCGTCGGGCTCATCCTTGGGCACGCCGGGCAGCAGGCGGCGGCTCTTGATCTCCAGCAACCGTGCTGCCATCTCCAGGAACTCGCTGGCGCGGTCCATGTCCAGTTCGTCCAGCTCGCTCATATAGGCCAGAAACTGATCGGTGATCTCAGAAACGAAGATGTCACGGATGTCCACCTGGGCGCGGCCAATCAGCGCCAGCAGCAGGTCCAGCGGGCCGTCGAAGGCCGAAAGCTTCACATGATAAGCCATGGCAGCCTCACAGCAGCTCCAGCAGCGGCCTCAGCAGCCAAATGCTGAAATCCCAAAGCACGCCCACCGCCCACATGATGTAGCGCCCGGCCACTCCGGTGAACAGCAGCGCCAGCAGCACCAGCTGCCCGTAGCGCTCCACATTCCACATCAGCCGGGGGTTGGCACGGTCCAGCAGCGTGCTGTCCTTGAGGATGTTATAGCCATCCAGCGGCGGCACTGGGAGCAAGTTGAAGGCGCACAGCGCGAAGTTGATCGTTACGGCGCTGAACATGATACGATAGAGCGCGCCGTCGGGGTCCAAAACACCGTTGACGTCCATCAAGCCTTGGCTGGCCATAGCATTGGCCCCATACAGCAGCACCACGCCCAGCAGCAGGTTGGTCAGCGGCCCGGCAATGCCCACCAGCGCAAAGCCGAAGCGCCGGGTGCGATAGTTGCGCGGGTCGGTCATCACCGGTTTGGCCCAGCCAAAGCCCGCCACGATGAGCATGACGAAGCCCATGATGTCCAGATGATGCATGGGGTTGAGTGAGATACGGCCCATGCGCCGGGGCGTGGGGTCGCCCAGGCGATCTGCCACCACCGCGTGGGCCAGCTCGTGTAGCACCAGGCCCAATATGATGCCCGGCAGCGAATATAAGATTCCCAAAGGGTTCATTAAGCGATCGAAAATATTCATGCATTCTCCTTGGAGCGCAGCAAAATACGCCCTTTCCTATCATACCGTATCGGGCGGCGGGATGCAAACCCGCGGTGTATGGCGATGTGTTCCATGGACCCACTCTGCACAGCCGTAATCCCGACTCGCATTCCTTTTGAATATGAAATAATATGGAATTTTGATCCTTTATGGGCAATTGATGCGCGGGCGGCCTTATCCTCTGCCCCGCCGCGGATAAAACTCCGCGAGCAGCGCCATGTATTCATCCAGGTACTCGGCCTGCGGCGCACGATATTCAAAGGTGATGCCGTTGCACTTGTCGATGCTCTGGCCGAACAGTGTATAGCTCTTGCGGAATCGACAGCCGTCGGCCCGCTGATTATGGCAATGGTTGCAGCGGCCGTGGTCGTTCACAAATGGCTCCAGCACGTGGGCCGACGCGCCCTCCAGAAAGGCGCAGTGCTTGTCCACGCCATTGAGGAACAGCCGCAGCGACACGCCGTCGTCGCGGATGTAGATGCGGGCGGCGACGCTCTGCGATTTGGCCCCGGTCTTGCGATAGATCATCATGTGGCGGCCCCAGCAGTAGCCCGGGCCGATGCGCCCGCCGCAATCGTACCCGGCGCGGCCCATGGCGGCGTCGAAGGCGTCCACAAAGTCACGGTTTTCGGGGCTCAGGTGCTCCAGTTCCACTGCGGCGCCCCAGGTCTGCATGGCACCCTCCTGCTATCGTCCCTTATTGGCGGTCCAAGCGCTGGTTGTTGATCGTGACACCGTTGACGACGATGTCCAGCCGGCAGCCCAAATACTCGGCGGCCTTCTCGCACAACGCCATGCGGCTCAGGTAAATCTGCATGAATTCCATAACCGAGGAATGCTCGTCCATAATCATCTCGTAGCGGATCACGCGATTGGCATTGTCCACATCCACCCAGTTCTTCTTGATGGAATAATTGACGCGGTCGTGGATGTCTCGGGGATCGTAGCGATTCTTGCGCACGCGGGTGCGGTGGGCGTCGGATTTGTCAGCGATGATCAGCGCCGCAGAAATCTCGCTGACCGGCGCGCCGGTTTGCTCCTCGTGGTAGCCTACGGCGGAGAGGATGCGGCAGATCTCCTCCATGGGCATGCCGGTCTCCCGCAGCAAGGGAAACAGCAGCGTGGCGCCCTGGAAGCCGTGGTGCTTGCGGTTGACCACGTTGCCCACATCGTGCACCCAGCCGGCGATGGCGGCCAGCTCCACAGTGCGCTCGGGGTATTCCAGCTTGCGCAAAATGTTTGCGGCCACGGTGCTGACATAGCCCACATGGCGCTGGCCGTGCTCGGTATAGCCGATGGCGGCCAACACCTCGTTGGCCTCGTGGATCATGGCACTGATTTCGGGGTTGCGGTGGATGTCTTCCAGTGTAACCATCGGAACTCCTCAGTCCAAATACTTCAGCGACTCAAACCATGGGTCGCCGGCAAAATCCGGTTCTGGAACGTTGACCTCGCCGCCCAGCTCCTCGACGGCGTTCTTGGTCTCGGTCCATTCCAGATAGTTCAGCGTGCCATCTTTCAATGCCGCCAGCAGATGCGGTATCGCGTCGGCGTTGCCGTATTTGCCCAGATAGGCGGCCAAAATGGCCCTGTCGCTCTCGGCGCTCTGATAGGCCTGCAGCAGGTGGTCATAGATGCGCTTGTCGCCGGGATATTCGGCCAGTACGCTCAGCAGCCATTCCCTCGCCTGAGGGTCGGTGGCCTCATGGAAGCGGGCCAGCACCGGGTCCACAACCTCGGGGCCCATGGCCATCAGCGCCTCGGCCATGCTCTCGGCATAGTCGCCGTCGGGCGTGCGGATGATGGCGTCGATGTACTCCTCCATGGGCACGCGGCTGCCGACCTCATTGAGCAGCTTGATGGCGATCATCACGGCCTCGTCGCCCTTGGGGCCGGCGGGCATGGCCGCAGCCTCGCGGCGCTTCACAGCCAGCAGCGGCACCTCCGAAGCCTGCCCCAGCGCCACGATGCGGTCCAGCATCGGGTCGGGCACCCATACGCCGGCGGTGATGTATTTGAGCATCCACTTGACCAGCATGTCGGCATCGTCGAACTGGTCGAAGTAATTGAGCGGCGCGTGTCCGCCCAGCCATTCCGCCGGTGAGCGCAGCCAGCGCTCATACACGCGCTCCACCTGCGCCTCCATCTGCTCGGCCTTGGGGAACTTGTCCTTATTCTTGAGCATCCATTCCTTGAGATGCTGCTGGAAGCGCTTTTCGAAGTCCAGAACGAAGAGATCCATGATCGCGTTTCCTCCCGAAAGGTTACATTTTCTGCGTAGCAGTATCGCTTGTCAGTTTAACAATTTGTGCCATTTCACACTGCCGGCGTATTTCCGCCAGCACATCGCCTGTGGCCTGCAACGCTCGCTCATTGGAGAATCGCAAAGTCCTGATGCCACAAACGCTCAGATAGCGGTCACGCTCACCATCATACTCCATCTGCCTTTTCCTGTCATGTGCTCCGCCGTCCAGTTCCACGACCAGCCGCGCCTTCTCACAGTAGAAATCGGCGATGTAGCGGTAGAGCGGGTATTGACGGTAGAATTTCCAACCGCCAAGCGCTTCGTGCGCAGGTGCTGCCAGAGTGCTTTCTCGGCTGGCGTAGGATTCGCGCGAAACTGACGCGCCAACTCCAGGATATAGGGCGGTGATTCCAGCTTCATTCAATCCAGCCCTCCATCATGCAGTACCGGGCAATCCTAGACTCGTTACCTTTCTAAGCTTGTAGCCTTTACTCACACCCTCTGCCCCGTCAGACCCTCTCCTGCACCCTCCCCCAAAGGGGGATGGAGTATATTCCCCTCCCCCTCTGGGGGAGGGGTTGGGGGAGAGGGTTTTAGCGGCAAGAAACAAGTCTCTGCGTAGATTGCGATTTAGAAACGAAACACAGCCTTGATGATGACTTTATTCAGTAATAAGGATGCGGTGATCTCTCACCCCTCCCCTGCCAACTGCTCCAGCTCCTCTTCCGTAAAATCATACTGCTTGTTGCAAAAATGGCAGCACACCTGCGCCCCATGGTCCTGGGCAGCCATTTCTTGCAAGTCTGACGCGCCCAGCGCCACCAGCGCCCGCTCGATGCGATCCCGGCTGCAGTCGCAGCGGAATGCTACCGGCGTTACGCCCACGGCCACAGGGTCCATGCCGTCGAACACGCCGCGCACCAGCGCATCGCCGCCATCCAAATGCAGGCTGCGGCTGATGTCGCCCAGCAGCGGCGCACGCAGCTCCAGGTCGCTCAGAACGCTGTCGGGGCATCCTGGCAGCGGCTGCACAAAGATACCGCCGGCGGCAGCCACGGTGTAGTCGGGGTACACCAGCACACCCAGCGCCACCAGGCTGTTCTGCTGCTCGCTGGCCGTCAGATACTGGGCGAAGTCCATGGCGATCTCGCCGTTTACGAGGTTGACCATGCCCACATAGGGCTCCCGCATCCCAAGGTCCTTCACGACGGTCAGCTTGCCGGCGCGGCCCACGGCGCCGCCCACGTCCAGCTTGCCATCGGCCCGCAGCGGCAGCTCCACCGAGGGGTCGGTGGCATAGGCCTTCACCGTGCCGTCGGGCCGGGCCACTGCGCACAACCGGCCCATGGGTCCGTCGCCGTCTATCGTGGCGGTCACTGAGCCGTCGCCCTTGAGTTCGCTGGCCAGCATCACCGTGGCGGTCAGCGTGCGGCCCAGCGCCGCGGTGACCACGGCGGAGGCGTTGTGGGTCACCCGGGCCTCCTCGCAGGCCTGGGTGGTCTCGGCCAATATGATGCGCACGGCGCCGTCAGCGGCCATGTAGCGGGTGATTTGATCCAAAGGTAACCTCCTAATGTGCTTCCAGTGTACATCCAATCGCCGCCCTGGTCCGCCTTTGCTCTCACATCACCGCTGCGCGATGACATTGCTGCAAAGGCGGTGGGACGACCAGCTTTTTCGGTACATCTAATCGCTCGCTGACGCGAGCGATGCTCGCCGCTTTGGGTGGCTTCGTCAACACGCTAGGTGTTGACGGCGCAGAACTGGATGCGTTCACAGCCGGGGGACGGCGGCTCGGTCGTGAACATGCCATAGGCGCCGCGCAGCGTATAGCCGGCGCTCTGCAGAAGCGTGGCCAGCTCAGCTTGCGTCCAGGGCCGCTGGCGGTGGATCTCGCTGCGGCGGCGGTACAGGCCGCCGGGCTGCTGGGTAAACAGCGTAATGTCCATCGTGAGCACCGTGCGAGCGGTGTTCAGCCGGTTGCTCCACAGATAGGCGCAGTCGGCGGTCTCCTCGCCGTAGAGCTGGCCATCCATGGCAATGAGTTTCTCAGACGAGCTGATATCAAAGCACAGCGCGCCGCCCTTCTTCAGGCTGCGGCGGGCGCTGCGGAAGAAGCCCAGCACGTCATCCTCGCTCAGCAGATAGTTGACGCCGTCGCAGCAGCACACCACCGCGTCCACCGGGCGGTGGGCCTTCATGGTGCGGATGTCCTGGCACACGAAGGTCACCGCTGCGCCCTCCCGGGCGGCACGGTCGGCAGCGTGGCTGAGCATCTGGGGGGAAATATCCATACCCGTGACGCGATAGCCTGCGCGGGCCATGCGCACGGTAATGCCGCCGGTGCCGCAGGCGGCGTCGATAACCGTGCCGCCGGCCGGGCAGCCCAGCGTGCCTAGGCGCGCCTGCAAATAGCCGCTCCAGGCAGCCTGGTCGTGGTGGGCAAGCTTATCATATATGTCGCTGAGCGCTCCGTAGGGCAGTTCTGGCATCGTCGTCACGGTTGGGATTCCTTGCGTTTTTTCTTGTTACGGCCACTGAGCAGACCGCCGATGCGCCCGGCCTCGGCGCTGGTCAGGCTGCCCCAGCCAAGCTGGCGTACCTTTTCATCCAGCCCGATGTCCTGAGCGATCTCGTACTGCAATCCCTCAAGCTTGATCTTCTTGGGTTTCTTGGACTGTTTCAATGCACTGCCTCCCGATCTAAAATCGACCCCATCCGCAGCGGGATGCGGGCGGTCTTGCTTAGTATCGGGATGACAACGGTTTTTATGTGAATCTTGCTCCTTACCTACTCCTTGCGATCCTCGGGGTCCATGTGGGTGTCCTCGGTGTCGGCGCGCATCAGGCGCAGGAAAGTCGCGTTGGTGTAGCTGTTGAACACGAAGCCAGTGAGCGCAAAGCCCAGCAGCAGATAGAACACCACAAACACCAGCAGCGGGATGCCGTTCTTCACGAGGATAAAAGCGATGAGCGCCGCCAGCACCGGCAGCAGCGCCAGCGCGCCAAAAAGGATCGTGAAGGGCAGGCGGCCCAGCGCCAGCATCAGGCTGTTGCGCAGGATTTGCGTCACCTTGAGCTTATAGGTGACCATCATCGGGAAGGCGTATATGAAGCTCAGCAGGAAAAGCACCATGAGCACGATGAAGATCAGTTGCATGATCCACATCCATTGGTTCTGCGCCATCAGCGCGCTATAGTTGTATAGCGTGATGAAGCCCAGATACAGCGCCAAACCCATGATCAACCCAAGCACCGCGGCCTGCTTCCAGTTCTTGCCCATGTGCTCCTTAAAGTCGCTCCACAGCCAGGCGTGCTCGTCGCGGCTCCAGTTGCGCAGAATGTACGTGATCCCCGCAGTGGGCGGGCCGGCCAGCGTCAGGCACGGTATCAATCCCAGCAGATAGACGTGCAGACTGCCCAGCATCTGGGCGGTCATTTCATCGGGTGTAAGCTCCAAAGGAATCGCATTGATGGCCGTGAAACTCAGAACCGTCCACACCAAAGCCGGCAGCAGGAACACCGCGTATAGCAGATTGGCCTTGATCAAGTCGCCAAAGCGCACGCCCAGCGTCGTGAAGAACAGCTCGTATTTGTTGCGCGGCAGATCCTCGGGGTTTATGTCCGGGCGGTTGGGGTTGCCGTTGTACATGCGGTTGAAAAAACCCTTAAACATGTCCGATTCCTCGCTTTTCTTTAGGCCAAGGCCAGTTTCAGATAGAATTTCAATCCGGCGACCAGCGCCGTTTCGTCAAAGTTGAAGCTGCCGCTGTGCAGAGAGTGCACGAACCCTCGTTGCTCGTTGCGGCAGCCCAGCAAGCCCATAAAGCCGGGCACCTGCTGGGCATAACGGCCGAAGTCCTCAGCCACCATGAGCTGCTGCACCCGCGCGCAGCCCTCGGGCCACGCGGCCAGCGCCTCGGCAGCCAACGCGGGGGCGTTGACCGTGGGCGGCACCTGGTCGGCCACCAGCCACTGGGTCTGCACGCCGTGGGCCTCACCCACGCCGCGCAGCTGCGCTTGCAGGCGATCGGTCATTGCGGCCAGCGTCGCCTCGTCGTAGCAGCGGGCGGTGCCCTCCAGAAAGGCGCTCTCGGCGATGACGTTGTGGCGCACGCCACCCTCCAGGCGGCCGATGGTGACAAGAGCCGGCTGCTGCGGAGCCACCGTGCGGCTGACCACGGTTTGCGCCGCGCCCACAAAGGCGGCGGCCGCCACAATGGCGTCCGCACCCAGATGGGGCATGGCGCCGTGGGCGGATTTGCCCGTGAAGCGCGCCTGGAACTCGCAGGCCCCGCTCATGACCGGGCCTTCCACGACACCCAAAGTGCCCTGGGGGATGTGGGGCATCACATGCAGCGCGAAGATGCGGTCCACCGGCGGGTCTTTCAGCGCTCCGGCTTCTATCATGGATGCGGCGCCGCGCACGTTCTCCTCACAGGGCTGGAACAGCAGCACCGCCGTGCCCCGCAGGCGGTCGCGGTGGCGGGCGAACGCCGACGCAGCCGCCAGCAGCGTGGCCATGTGGCCGTCGTGGCCGCAGGCGTGCATCATGCCCGGTGTGTCGCTGGCAAAATCCACGCCGGTGCATTCCTGCACGCACAGCGCGTCCATGTCGGCACGAAAGGCCGTACACGGCCCGGGCAGCTCCCCGCGGATGACGGCATGTACGCCGGTGCCGGCCATGGGCCGGGCATCCACACCCATGGCACGCAATTCATCCAGCACAAAGCGCTGGGTGCGGTGCTCCTGAAAGCCGCGCTCGGGCATACGGTGCAGAGCGCGGCGCAGGCGGGTCAGTTCCGGCAGGTAATCCAGAGCGTCGGGGGTATGGACCATGGTTCCATCCTTTGCATACGATCGCAACAATTATACCATACCCGCATTTCCCTTGCCATCAATTGAGGTGTTTCCTATAATAAGATTACCTGAATACTGGTATTCCGTGCCGATTCATCATCACAAAAAGAGGTTATTCATGCTTGACAGGCTCAAAAGATCGATACCTGCGCTGCTGTGCGCGGCGCTGCTGGCCGCCGGCCCTGCCGCCCTAGCCCGGGAGCCGGAGCTGACGACCATGCACCCGCCGGTGGTTCAGACGGCCATCAAACCCGACCGTAACACCTATCAGATCATCGTGGACAAGCAGGCTCAGGTCGTAACGGTGATGCGCCGGGGTATCAATGATAAGTACAACGTGTTGGTGCGCCAGATGCGCTGCTCCACCGGCCGCAAGCCCAGGTATACACCGGAGGGCTCCTTCAAAATCTACGCCAAAAGCCCGTGGCTACGCACGGTCGCCGGCGAGTATGTGCAGTATACCAGCCGCTTCAAGGGGCAAATCCTGTTCCATTCCATACCCTATAAAAAGGCCAACCCCCGCACGCTGGTGGGCGAGGCCTACCGCGTGCTGGGCCAGCCCGTGAGCGCCGGTTGCGTACGCCTGGTGGCCCGGGACTGCAAGTGGATATACGACAACTGCCCCACGGGCACACGCGTGCTGGTGGTAGCCAGCGGCGGCCCGGCGGTGCGCGCCGTAGAGCCGGTGCCGGAGCTGCCCGAAGGGCAGACCTGGGACCCGACCGACGAGGCAATCGCGGAAAACGCCCCGCCCGCCGCATGATCCTCAGCGCCAGCCGCCGCACCGACATCCCTGCCTTCTACTCCGAGTGGCTTTTTCACCGGATACGGGAAGGGTTTGTGCTGGTGCCCAACCCGATGAACGCCAACCAGATCAGCCGCGTGAGCCTGAGCCCCGACGCCGTGGATTGCTGGGTGTTCTGGAGCAAGAACCCGGCGCCGATGCTGGAAGGCCTGCGACGCTTCGGCATGCCCTGGTATCTGCACTACACGCTCAATGCCTACGGCGAGGACATGGAGGCGGCGCTGCCGCCAAAGGGCCAGCGGCTGGACACCTTCCGGGCGCTGGCAGCACTGGCTGGGCCGGGCCGCGTCGTGTGGCGCTACGACCCCATCCTGCTGGCCGGCAGCTATGACACGGCCTTTCACATCGGCGCCTTTGGAAAGCTGGCCGCGGCGCTGGAAGGCTGCACGGATACATGCATCATGAGTTTTGTAGACCAATACGGCAAAACGGCGCGCAACACCAAGGACGCACCGGTGCGCGCGCCCGATGCGCAAGAGACCGCGGAGTTGGCCGGCGCGCTGTCCGCCATCGCCCGGAACCACGGCATGGCGCTGCAGACCTGCGCCGAGGGCGAGGACCTAAGCCGCCACGGCATCGGCCACGCCGCCTGTGTCGACAAAGCGCGCATCGAGCGCATACTGGGCTGCGCGCTCAAGCTGCGGCACGACGACCAGCGGCCCCACTGCGGCTGCTATGAGAGCATTGACATCGGCATGTATCACAGCTGCCCCAACGGGTGCAAATATTGCTACGCCAACGCCAACCCGGCGCTGGCCGCCCGCAACGCAGCCCTGCACAACCCGCTTTCTCCCCTTCTTATCGGCGATCTGCGACCGGAGGACATGCCCAAAATCCGTGACCGGGCCATGGCCAGCTGCCGTGCGGAGCCCTACGCGCAGACGTCCTTTCTCGAATAACCGCCGCGGATAAAATGAACACACCCCTTCCAAACTAAGGATGGGTTTGCATGATACGGCAAACTCAACGGACGAGTTGGAGGGGTGTTTCCATGTTTGTCATAGCATTGCGGGCGCTGATCCTTTTTATTATCGTGCTGGCGGCCGTGCGGCTTATGGGCAAGCGCGAGCTGGGCCAACTGCAGCCCTATGAGTTTGTCATCGCGCTGATGATCGCAAATCTGGCTTCAGTGCCCATGGCGGAGATGGGCATCCCGATCCTCAATGGCATCATACCGATTCTGACGGTGCTGTTCGCGCAGATGGCGCTCACGTTTCTGTCGCTCAAGAGCCGGAATGCCCAGCGTATCATCTGCGGCATGCCCAGCATCATCGTAAACCGTGGCTACATACTGGAAGACGTCATGCGCGCGTCGGGCTACTCTTTTGCAGACCTCATGGAGCAGCTGCGCTTAAGCGGCATCTTCTCGCTGGCAGAGGTGGAATACGCGATTCTGGAGACCAGCGGCCAGGTCAGCGTAATTCCCAAAGGCCCTTCCAAGCCCGTGACCGCCCGGGACCTGAACCTGCAGGTGGACGCGGACAAGCTGCCCTGGAGCATCATCGTGGACGGGACGGTGCAGACCGACGAGCTGCGCAAGAGCGGACATGACGGCCCATGGCTCATGACGCAGATACAGGCACTGGGCTTCCCCTCGCCGGATCGGATACTCTATGCCAGTGTGGATGAAAGCGGCCAATTCTTTGCCCAGGGCAAGCAGCGCCGCCGGTGGTGGCAGATATGAAATACATCATCACGATGGTGCTGATACTGGTCATCATTCTGGGTTTGAATTTCTATGTGGCTTCCTATATCAACAAAAGTGCAGACAACCTGCTGGACAGCGTGCAGCAGATACGTCGTGCTGCCACCGCCGGCGATGTGCAGAGCGCCGCCGACATGATATCCGCCATGCGCGAGCGCTGGGAACATGACGAAACCAGGTGGGAGGCCTTTACCGACCACCGGGAGGTGGAACGCGTGGACATCCTGATACAGCGGCTGGAAGGCTTTGTGGACGAGCGCACCACCGAGGGCATGGCCGAAGAGCTGCAGGAGCTGGAATATCTGCTGCGGCAGATGACCGAAAAACACAGTTTCAAGCTGGAAAATATCTTCTAAATGGACACCATGGAAGTACAATCACACTCTTCTTTTTGTCCTTACCTCAAATACATGGTCTTTCCATACAGAATCTTTACTGACTTCCCAATCATATTCATCAACGGTATATTGAGATAGAAAACCCTCCCCATCGTGAATGAAATGATATTTATCATGTATCATGATCGGCCTTTTACCATCATAAACACACTCATACCAATCAACTGACGTCAGTCCGTTTTTCGAATAGATATAGTTCTCCCGTCTATATTCTGCAATCTTTTTTTCAAACGAATGGTACAGGCTGAAGACATATGACTGTATTGTGCCATTGCTGAAAATGCACCAGCAAATAGCTTGGATCTCATTTTCAGCATCAAAATCGATACCAATTTCCATCTCGCCTTGTCTGATGATTATTTCCGTACCGTTGGGATGAATAACGGTAAGCAGATTGCCGTTATCATCGAATCCATACCTATAAGTCGGATTGCTATTGGATGTTGGTCGCTTTAACAACCTCCCACGGCTGACGTTTCCTACGACGATATCAAAAATTGGACTTGGGCAGTAGTAACCTCTATGTAGCAATTCTCCGCCTTTGCCATACTCTTCACGAAACACATTGCGTTTTATTTCGTCATATAAGAACGGAATTTTTTCACTATACATTTCCGCTATTTGCAGGCCATGCTCGAACTCATGCTCCAACATTTTCATATCCATCGTCATTGGTTGGCACTCCCATCAATAGGCAGCGTCACCGTAAACACGCTCCCCTTCCCCACCTCGCTGGCCACGGTGATGTCGCCGCCGTGGGCCTGGGCAAGGGATCGGGCGATGGTCAGGCCTATGCCGCTGCCGCCGGTGCGCCGGTTGCGGGAGCGGTCTGCGCGGTAGAAGCGCTCAAAGATGAAAGGCAGGTCATCGGCGGAAATGCCGATGCCGGTGTCGGTTACAGCCACGACGGCCTGCGCGCCCTGCCGGGCAGCCTCCACCCGCACGCTGCCGCCGGCCGGCGTGTATTTGAGTGCGTTGGACAGCAGATTGAAGAACACCTGGCGCAGCTTGTCCTCATCGGCCAGGATGGGCAGCGGCTCCCCGGTGAAGGCCAGCGTCACACCGGCCTCGCGACATTGCCCCTCAAAATGGGTCACCACGCGTCGCAACAGGTCGCTTAAGTCAAAGGACGTTTTATCCAACAGCAGTTGGCCGCCCTCGGCGCGGGTCAGGTTCTCCAGATCGCCCACCAGCGCGCCAAGACGCACAGCTTCCTCGTGGCAACCTTGCAGGCGCTGGGCATCCGCCGGCCACACGCCGTCGATCATGGCCTCCAGGTGGCTCTGCAGAGTGGCCAGCGGCGTTCGCAGCTCGTGGGCCACGTCGGCGGTCAGCTGGCGGCGCAAGCGCTCCTGGCGCTCCAGGGTTTCCGCCATCGTGTTGATGCTCTCGGCCAGTTCAGCCAGCTCCCTGGTACGGGAGGTATCCGTGACACGAGCTACGTAATGGCCTCCGGCCACCCGCCGGGCGGCCTCTATGGCCCGGCCGATGGGCCGGGAGAAGCTGGACGCCATCCACAACCCCAAAGCCACCGCCGCCGCCGCCGAGGCCAGCGCCGCCCACAGCAGCAGGCGGTTGATGGTATCCACAAAGCGCAGATCGTTGTCCGTAAAAAAATAGGGACCGTAGTAGCCAACCACAAGGCTGCCGCGGTCCGCACCATCCTGCGAGCGCAGCGGCAGGCTGCGCTCCATATAACCGCCCTCGAACAGCGGCGAATAGCTGTCCATGTTCATGGCCATATGCTCCACAATGCTCTTGCACATGCCGCCGTTGTGCACGTTGGCGTCCCACACCACGGCGCCGGCGCTGTCCATAACCTTGAGGATCAGCCCCTGTTCCAACAGGTTCATGCCGATGGATTCGATGCCGGTCAAATCCCACCGGCTGCCCCAGTTGTTGTAACGCTCGGTGATCTGAGCGGCGGCAGCGGCGATTGTCGCATCCTGCTTGTCCTGCACATAGGCGCGGAACTGCCTGTGCAGCAGCGTGTTAATAAAGCCGCTGCTCAGCGCGAACAGCAGCAGCGCGACGCCCAGCAGCGCTGCAGTCATCTTGGTGCGCAGCGAGACAGGCTTAAGCATGCTCGCCTCCCCCAAAGCGATAGCCAACGCCATACACCGTCTGCAGCCAGCGCGGCGCGCGGGGGTCGCGCTCCAGCTTCTGGCGCAGGTTCTTGATGTGGGTGTCGATGACGCGGTCATACCCCTCGAATTCATCGCCCAGCGCCAGCGCGATCAGCTCCTCCCGGGTAAAGGTTTTGGTCGGGTGGCGGGCCATGGCCGTCAGTATGGACCACTCGTTGGGCGTCAGCGGCACCGGCGAGCCATCGCGGCGGAGCTCCCGCCGCTCCAGGTCCAGCACCAGCTCGCCGTCGCCAAAGCGCAACGCGTCCGCCGCGCCGTCCACCCGCCGCAGTATGGCCGCCACACGGGCCACCAGCTGCCGGGGGCTGAAAGGCTTGGTCACATAGTCGTCAGCACCGATGGACAGGCCCCTTAACACGCTCTCTTCCTCGCTGCGGGCGGTCAGCATTAGGATGGGCGTGTTGGAACGCTGCCGGATGGCACGGCACACCTGCTCGCCGGCGATGTCCGGCAGCATAAGGTCCAGCACGACCAAAGAAGGCGCATGGCGCTGGAACAGCTCCAGCGCCTGCGACCCGGTGTACGCGGGGACCACCCGGTATCCCTCCTTTTCCAGATAGGACCGGATGACTTCCACGATCTTGTCCTCGTCGTCCACGACGAGTATGGTTGCGCCGCGGGCCATGGCCTTCAGGCCTTCACATCATAGCCCTGCTCCTCGATGGCGGCGCGCAGCGCGGCCACGGGAGCCCGGTCATCGTCGTGTTCAACGGTGGCGGTCTTGCCGGCCAGGTTCACATCCACCTTCGTGACGCCGGGCAGAGCGGAGACGGCCTTCTTGACAGCGGCCACGCAGTGGTTGCAGGACATGCCTTCCACATTCAGCACGGTAGTCTTTACAGCCATGGGAATCCTCCTATATTGAGTAATTCATTCTAGCACATTTCGATGCGCCGTTTGGTACCATCTGTCACCGTCAAGGCAAATCATAGGGCATCAGCAGCACATCCACTTTGCTTCCATCGGGCTCGTCCATGGTCTTGAACACCCAGCCGTCGATGGCCTGCACGTCCACACCCAGGTCGGCAAGTGGCTTGGCAGCCACAACGAACACGATATCCTTGTCGTTGGTCTTGTAGTCCTTGGCCCATTCGAATTTGCCGCCGCGCAGCTGGATGCCGTAATGGTCCAGCTCCATGTGATAGCCCAGGGCCGCGCGGTCGGCTTTCACGGCCTGGAACAGTGCCGCGCTGAAGCTGTCCGCCGCACCTTTAACGGAACCAAAATCGGTGGTGATGACCAGCGCTGCGCCGTCGGCACGATAGCCCTCGGGCAGCTTGGCCGGGTCCAGCCCGGCGCTCAGGAAAGGCGCGATGGGCGTGGCAAACACGACGTCGTCGCCGCCCGTGGAAAAGTCGTTGTTCACCGCAAGCGAGGTCTGGCCGTCGGTGCTGAAGGTATAAACGCCGCCCGCCGCCTTCACAAGCTCGGGTTGGGTGGTCACGATAGCATCCAGGCTCTTGGGGGCATATTGGGCCACGACGTCGGTGGCGGCGCAGCCGGCCAGCAGCGCGGCCGCGGTCAGCGCGGTGGCCATCAGGAATAGGGTTCTGCGTTTCATTGGTGACCTCCTGTTTTCCTTTTTCGTATCAAAGGGCAGCCCTAATGGCAGGACATACCGCCGCCGCCTGCCGGCACATAATCACGGATCTCGGCTTTCACTTCCTCGATGTCGACCTGGGAGAGATCGTCCACGACCTTCACATAGCCGTGGAGCATGCTCATGGCACACTCGAAGGTGAAATCGCTCTCTGCGGTGAGCTCCGGCGTCTCCAGTTCCCCGGCAGACAGGTTTAGAGAACCGTTGTAATCGGGGAACACGACGATGTCGTTGCAGCCGTTGAGTTGGTCATCGACAAAGCGCAGCTTCACCATGCCTCCCCGCTGCACCACCGCCGCCGCCGGCGCATAGCCCTCGTCGTTTACATGGATTTCCACGATCTGCACGCCATCCTCCTGGCGGGCAATCTGGATGTCATCCACTGGCACCTTGCCATCCTGGAAGCGCACGGCCTTGGCGGAGTCGGCGCAGCAGGAGTTCGCCGCAGCGTCGGAGAAGTCGGCTGTAGCCAGGCCGGTGGCAGCCGGCGTCTGCGCCGCGCCCGGGGCTGACGCGTTGCTATCCGAGCCCGCTACTACGGTGATCTTCCCCGTTATCATGCCCATCCAGCATGAATACGGTATCGTGCCCGGCTGGTCCGGCGTAAATTCCACGATGTTGTCGCCGACCTTGAGGTCCACCTGTTTGTTGAACTTGGGAATGACCAGCGTACGGTTGCAGCCGTTGAGCGCACCCTTGGCAGCCTTGAAGTTCAGCCGCACCGGCGTGCCCGCCATCACGGTGATGTTGGGATAGCCGCCGCTGGTGATGGCTGCCTCCACATTCTGCACGCCGGCAGCGCCCGAGGCAGAATTGGGGGTTTGCGCGGTGCTTTGAGCTTCCAAAGCAGGCCCACCCAGATCCGGCACGCTCACGCCCGAGAGAGCCAATCCGCGGCCCACCATCACGAAGCCCAGCAGCAGCACCAGCGCGGCGCTCACCTTCATCATGCGCGCAGTGAAGCGGGAACTGAGCACCGAGCTCAGGGCGCCCAGCCCGAACATCAGAGGCACCGTGCCCATGCTGAACAGGAACATCGCGGACGCGCCCAGCAGGAAGCTGCCTGTACCCAACGCATACAGCTGCATGGCCTGCAGCGGCCCGCAGGGCATCAGGCCATTGAGCAGGCCCACGACCAGCGGGCCCCGACCTCTACCGGCCTGGCCGGCCTTCACCCGCAGGAAACGCGGCATGCGCGGTGCGATGCGGGCGAACCACGGCAGGCCCATCATGCTCAGGCCCATGACGACCATAAAAACACCGCTGGCCACCGCGACGATGCCCCGCGCCCAGCCGGAGAAGCTGACCGCCGAGCCCAGCGCGCCGGCCAGGCCGCCCACCAGCGTATAGGAGATCACGCGGCCCAGGTTGTAAAGCGCGCTGGGAAGCAGGCGCCGGCCCTGGCCGCTTTGCACCGGCATGCACTGGCTCATGTTGATGCCGCCGCACATGGCCACGCAGTGGATGCTGGTGAGCAGACCCACGACGAACAGCATGCCCAAGCTCATGTTCTGGGACACTTCGGGGATGAAGTTGAAACCGATGGTGCGGGAGATCAAAAAGTACAGCGCGATCAGCACGATCAGGATGCCTAATATTTGATTGATGCCAAAAGGTTTTGCCGCTGTCGGCGTGGCCGGTTGGGCGAATGCCTTCGACACGGCCGGCGTGGCCGGCTGCATACCCGCCTTCGGCGCCGGCGTGGCCGGCTGCATGTTCGCCTTCGGCGCAGCAGAAGATTGTTTACATCTTCTGCCGGCGGCATCGCCGCCGCCCAAATCCAGCACATAGCCGGCCTTCTCCAGCGCCACGGCCATGTCGTGGGTGTTCACGGCATTGCTGTCCCAAGTCACGGTCACGGTGCCCGAGCCGAAGTTCGCCCGCGCTTCGGTGACTCCGATCAACCGGGACAGGATGCGTTCGATTTTAGCTTCACAGCCGGCACAAGTCATGCCGGCCACGCGCAACGTGCTTCTGCTGTTGCTGACGCCCATCATCGGCCTCCAATCAAAAAATCTTCACAATGCATTTCAACTCTGATGAACAGAATATACACGCTGGTTGTGAAGATCTTATGGAGATCGTTGAGCGGAAAATGTTTCAGTGGTCTTCTTCCTGGTGTGACCACAATTCACCGATGTGCTGGAATTTAGTTGATTCGTGTTATGCTTATAACATACATTTTTCTTGCTCAACATAAGTATTTAGTAAACGCCAAATATCTAAATCAGTATATAAATACATTCTACTATAAAAATCATCTAAAGTTTCCCAAATAATATCATAGTTCGGATTTGATTGGTACACATCATAGATCTTTTGCAGAAGATTAGCATCATTATCTGCATGTATATTTTTTAATGCAACAATCATATTAGGAACATGTTGACCTGTACTATTTACCAACACATCACCCTGCATGGTCAGCTCGGTATCCATATCTATAAGAAAAATGATGTCTTGGATGAATTGTGGATACTTAAGAATTTCATCTCTATCTAAAGGTTCAGAATATATTTTCCCGCCTATTTCTTGTATAATGTCATCTGCACTCATGACATGTAGTCGATTTAGTATGTCATCAATATAATTCATAAGTACTCCTCATGAACATAATATAAAAATCGGCAGTTCAAAACTGCGTGTTATAGGCATTATAGATCATCTTCTTCAGTTTGCTAATAACACGAAGCTCAGATTACCATTCCAGTTGGCCACTGCGCTGATAACACGCATTTGAGGCCCCATCTCTACGACTGGGACCTCCATCCTTGTCTCGCTCTCCAGCGGGGATGTGTTTTGCCTGTACCGTGAGACACTTTATTCAGGCTCAATCTTAGTCCATGTTCCATCCGAATGTTCTATGTACTTCCTCTTCTCATTCTTCTCAATTTTCGACATTATCTCCCTCTCTAAATCAAGCCCGGAAATTTCGGCTATGCCTAAGAGATAAATGATAACATCGGCCAATTCCTCGCCCAAATCATCTTTTTTATCACAATATGCACGGAAAGCTTCTGATAATTCGTTATATGCAAGACAAAATTCGAGATTCACATCAGTAACAT
>JAEZSC010000046.1 GCA_023422005.1 Bacillota bacterium
AGTCCATGAAGAACAAGGAGCTCAACCAGCTTCTCAAGCTGGAAAAGAGCCTGGTCTATTTCTCCACATCGCTGAAATCCAACGAAATGGTGCTGGAGAAGATGCTCAAGCTTGAGCAGATCAAGAAATACCCCGAGGACCAGGAGCTTCTGGAAGACGTTATCATTGAGAACCGTCAGGCCATCGAGATGACCAGCATCTACAGCAGCATCCTAAGCGGCATGATGGACGCCTTTGCCTCCATCATTTCCAACAACCTCAACATCGTCATGAAGTCATTGACGATGATCACGATCGCCATCTCCATCCCGACGATGGTGGCCAGTTTCTTTGGCATGAACGTACCCAACGCGCTGCAAAACAGCCCTGCGGCGTTCCCGGTCATCATCGTGGCTTCCGTGGCGCTCACCGCCGCAGCCATGTACTTTTTGATGAGGCGCAGAGTATGACCATGGACGATCGAGATTGAAGGCCCGCCGGTCAAGGCGGGCTTTTTTACGGGCTGACAGCGCGGCCAGACTGTGATTGATTTGGACCAGGGGAGCATTATGCCGATAAAATCGGCTTTCCGTTCAATTGATGTGTGGTTTGAGAGTTAAATTCATATGGTTTGGATTGACAATCCGCTCATGAAGTGTTATGATCTTGTGCTGTAGCCGCACGGGAAGGGCTCAAAATGGCGAAATCGACGGCCGCAAGGCCGAAGAGCTGCCTGCCTTGTTTCGGCGAGACTGGTAAGAGGAGGTAACACGAGCATGTATGCAGTCATCAAGACTGGCGGCAAGCAGTACAAGGTGGAGATCGGCGACAGCCTTTATGTCGAGAAACTCGGCCTGGAAGACGGCTCCGAGGTTCAGTTTGACACGGTGCTTTTCGCCAACGAGGACGACATCCGCGTGGGCACGCCCATCGTAGAGGGTGTCAAAGTGGCCGGCAAGGTCGTGCGTCAGGCCAAAGGCCGCAAGATCACAATCTTCAAGATCAAGTCCAAGAAGAACTACCGCAAGAAGCAAGGCCACAGGCAGCCTTACACGCAGGTGGAAATCACCGCGATCAACTACTAATTTTGCTGACACAGCATCGACCGGAGGTGAGATAGATGGCTCATAAAAAAGGCGTAGGCTCCACGAAGAACGGCCGCGATTCCAATTCCCAACGTCTGGGCGTGAAGCGCGGTGACGGCCAGTTCGTGCTGGCGGGCAACATTCTGGTGCGCCAGCGCGGCACCAAGATGCATCCCGGCAACAACGTTGGTATCGGCAGCGACGACACGTTGTTCGCTCTGGTGGACGGCAATGTGAAGTTCGAGCGCAAGGACAAGACCCGCAAGCAGGTCAGCGTGTATCCGCAGGCGGAAGCCAACTGACCACAACGGCAGATTATAAAAAGCGGCATCCCGATGGGGTGTCGCTTTTGCGTTTGGAGGAACCATGGTTCGATTTCTGGACGGCGCGGCGCTGGTGAGCATTCCCGGCGGCATCGATTTGAACGCAACCTTCGGCTGCGGACAGGCTTTCCGCTGGAGGCCGCAGCCCGACGGCGCCTGGCAGGGCGTGGCCGGCGTGTACCGCGCCACGATTGCACGCACCGCCGAAGGCATCCGCATAGACCCTTGCGACGAGGCGGCCTTTGAGGGCTTCTGGAGGCGCTATCTGGACCTGGACTGTGACTACAGCGCCTGCGAAGCGGCGCTGGCCTGTGACGAGGTGCTTGCTCCCATGGTGCGCCGCTGCGGCGGGCTGCGGCTGCTAAACCAGCCGGTGTGGGAATGCCTGGTCAGCTTTCTGATTTCCAGCAACAACAACGTCAAGCGCATAGAGGGCTTCGTGGAACGTTTGTGTATGCGTTATGGGCAGGACATGGGCGGTTATCATGCCTTCCCCGCGCCACAGGCGATTCTGGAGGCGGGGGAGGATGCGTTGCGCGCCTGTGGACTGGGCTACCGCGCCGCTTTTGTTTGGCGTACGGCGCAGCGGGTGTGCGAGGGCTTCCCGCTGGACCCACTGCCCGAGATGGGCTTTGAGCAGGCCAAGCAGCTTCTGCTGACGCTGCATGGCGTGGGAGAGAAGGTGGCCGACTGTGTGCTGCTGTTCTCCTGCGGCTATCGGGAGGCCTTTCCTGTGGATGTGTGGGTGCACCGGGCAGTCACGGCGGCCTTCACCGATGCCGGCAGCAGCCCCAAAGAGTTGAGGGCTTTCGCCCGGCGGCGGTTCGGTGCTCTTGCCGGCCTGGCGCAGCAGGTGCTGTTCCACTACGAGCGGATATGCAAAAAAGAAATGGACACAGGCCGCTCCCTCTGATGTATAATCATAAGGAAATAAATACAGCAATTGGAGGATTTTGGTCATGCAACACGAGATCAAAGGCGGAACGCTTCCCGTGGCAGTGCTCACGCTCTCGCCGGGTGAATCGGTGGTGACCGAGGGCGGCGGCATGAGCTGGATGAGCCCCAACATGCGCATGGATACCAACCTGAAGGGCGGGCTGTTTGGGGGCCTGACCCGTGCGCTGGCCGGCGAGACGGTCTTTCTGAATACCTACACCGCCGAGGGCGGGCCTGGCCTGTTGGCCTGCGCTTCCAGCTTCCCCGGCACCATCTTGCCCATCGATCTGCCGGCCGGCGGCCACATCATCGTACAGAAGCGCTCCTTCCTGTGCGGCAGCAGCACGCTTACACTGTCCATGCACCTCAAGCGCAGTTTCGGCGTGGGCATGTTCGGCGGCGAGGGCTTCATCATGCAGAAGGTGGAAGGCCCCGGCCGTGTGTTCCTGGAGATCGACGGCAGCCTGGAGAAGATCGTGCTGGGCGCGGGCCAGTCCATCATCGTGGACCCGGGCCATCTGGCGGCCTATACACCCGGCATCACCGTAGCGCTGGAGACTGTCAAGGGCTTCAAGAACATCTTCCTGGGCGGCGAGGGGCTGTTTGTTGCCCGGCTCAGCGGTCCTGGTGAGATTTATCTGCAGACGCTGACGGCGCAGAACGTCGCAAATTCCATTTTGCCGTATCTGCCCAAGCCCAGCAACTGAGCTGGTGGACATATCTTCTTAAAGTTCGGCCCTCCGGCAGTACCGGAGGGCCGTTGAGGTTGGATATGGAGCAGGGTAAAGTGATCATTCTGGGAGGAACGCCCAGAGCCGGCAAGACGACGCTGGCGGTGGAACTGGCGCGCCATGGCTTTAGCAGAATATCCTTCGATCACCTTTCGGACGCGATCCGCAGAGGCTTTCCCGAGGTTATCATTCGGGAATGGACAAGCCAGGAAGAGTGTGCCCAAAGGATGTACGGCTTCTTCGAATCCATCGTGGAGAGCGCGGTGGACGATGCCCAAATATACGGGCTGAACACCGTGATAGACATGTATGATTATACGCCCGAATATGTCAGCCGGCTCCCTTGCCAAGAGGGGATCGAAGTGTATTTTCTGGCTTATCCCGGCCTGTCAGTGGAGCAGATCCGGCATAACATCCGGTTCTATGCCCAGCCCACCGATTGGATCGCCCAGGTGGATGAGGAGTATCTTCAGGTGGTTGCCCAGCGGTGTAACCATGTCAATGAGAAGCTGGTGAAGCAGTGCGGGGAATACGGATATGAGATCATCAACACCGGAGCCGGAGACGAGAGAGGGAGAGCTCTGCAAAAGCTGTTTGACAAGATTACCCGATGACGGTAGGGCGGTGCCATAAACCTGTCGTGTCACCGCGTGTACAGTTCCTCGTACAACAGATCCTTTTCATTGAGTCTTTGCCACGCCGACACCCGATAACCGCTTTTTGCCCTATCCGCATTGATACGCCCGCTTTGCTCCACCGTGGCCAGCGCCTTATCGCTCTCGCGGGTCACGGTCAACGTGACGTCGTATTGCAGAAAGGTTGTATTGCCCTGTGTTCCGGCGGAGGTGGGCCGGAGATCCAACTGGTCGATGGCCAGCGTATAGCCGTTGGCGTAGGCCCAGGCCTCCAGGTCGTAGCCCTCGCGATTGGCTTGGAAGGTGTCCAAATAAGCCTCGGTCAGGAACGGGCGATAGGTTTCGTCGATGGCTTCAATCGCGCCCTGCGACGATGCCTGCAGGCGCTCGGTGTAGAACGCATGGTCGGGGATGGAGTAATACTGGATCAGGAAATCCCTCGCGGTGGCTTGGGCGGACGCGCCGGGGAAGAATATGGACTTGACCGCCCACACGCCGAGGCTCACGACGACGATCAGTAGCAAGCCCAGCAGCACGACCTTCTTTTTCATGTCCTCCTCCGAACGCATCCAAACTATCCATTAGTATAACACAAATGCCGTAGGCAGCTGTTCACTGATCCTGTCGAAGGGGTGGCGATCCTGGGGTTGCGCGAGCGTTTGCCCTGCCTTATACTGGCAGCAACGCAAGGTTTGCTCTGCACACCTTAACTTATAGCCCGAGGAGGAACCATGCCAGAATATCCGGAGATCAGCCATCTGGCAGGCCAGATGAACGGTGCGCTCACCGGCAAGACCATCAGTGGGGCCGAAGTGAACCAGGAGAAATGCCTGAACATGAGCGTGGAGGCCTTTCAACAGGCGGTCAGCGGGCGCACGATCACCGGCGTGACATCGCTGGGGAAGTGGGCGTTCATGGCTCTGGACGACGACGCGAGGCTGGCACTCAACCTGAACATGGGCGGCAACGTGGTGCTTCGGCAGCCGGGGGAGCCCCTGCGGGACAAATGGCGAGCGGCGCTGCGCTTTGCTGACGGCTGCGCATTGTCCGTTGGCTTTTGGTTCCTGGGTTCTCTGCACCACATCGCACCGGGCCAGGCCCACGCGCTGACCGACAACCTAGGCGCCGACCCTATGGCCGAGGGCTTCTCCTTTGAAGACTTTGACCGCATACTGGGCCAGCGAAAGGCCACGATCAAGAGCGTGCTGCTGCGTCAGGATTTAATCTGCGGCATCGGCAATTTCTACGTGCAGGACTTGCTGTTTCTGGCGCGGCTGCACCCGGCGCGCCCGGTGAACTCGTTGGATCAGCGGGAGCGCCGCGCCGTTTATGACGCCATGCGCTCGCTGCTGGCCGATGCCCGCCGCAAGGGCGGTGCGTGGTATGAGAATGGCCTGGACGACCAACCAGGCGGCTTTGAGGAAGCGGAACTGCTGGTGGGGTACCGCCAGGGTCAGCCGTGCCCTGCTTGCGGCGAGCCCATCGTGAAAATCAAGACCGGCAGCACCAGCGGCTTCATCTGCCCCCCGTGCCAGAAGGAGCGCCCATGACCGACGGGGAGTATCGCACGCTGATTTACCGCTATGTGGCGGCTATACCCGCGGGGCGGGTGGCTACCTTCGGCCTGCTGGCGGCGCTGTGCGGCAACCCGCGGGAGGCCCGGCGCTCGGCCCGCGCCGTGGCACGCGCGCCGGAGGGTTTGCCGTGCCACCGGGTTGTGCGTTCCGGCGGCGCTTTGGTGCCCGAAGATGTTTTCGGCCCTGGAGAGCAGCGAGCGCGTCTGCTAAGCGAGGGCGTGGCTTTCCTGGGCAACGGGCATGTAGACCTGAAGGAGCATCTTTGGCGCATTGAGGATGCCCACGCCGCCGTTGGGATGCCGCTGGACGAGCCTGGCTGAGCGGCGCATTTCCAGTATTTTGCAGGCATGGAAGGCGCCTGCGCCGCCCACGCTAAGCCGGGCGGTGATGGGTTTGACGCTGCGCGAGGAACTGGAAAGCAAGACGGGCTCTATGGATGATCGGGCATACGGACGGTTGCTTTCGCTGGCCCTGGATGATCTGCGCCAGTATAATAGTTTGACATCCGATCAACTGCTTTGCCTGACCCACGATATAAGGTTTCCGCCAAATGACAGCGCCCATGAGCGCATCGCCCTGGCCCGCGACCGGCTGCTGGACACCATGGTCATGCTCTGGGACATTCTGCGCCGCCGGGGCATACCAAGCTAACAGACCGGGATTGACCGCCAACGCTACGCGATGGCCGAGAATGCGCAAGCGCATTTCCTGCGGTAGCCATCGCCCGTTTGATGCGGTATAATATCGCCAACCGCTCCTTTCTGCATGGGAGAGATGGATGGTCAGAAAAGCCTTGGTCGTAAAGCTTCTTCCCTACACGCTGATCTATGTCGTCTGCTCGGTTGCCGGCCTGATGCTCATCAAGACCGCCGGCACAACCGGCCTGACGCTCATGGGCCTGCACATCAACTGGAAGACTGTTGCCGGCCTGCTGATCTATTTTGTAGGTTTTTGTTTCTACTTTACGCTGCTGCAGCAGAACAACGTCAGCATGGTGTTCCCCTTCGTCGTGGGGCTTAATTATGTCGCTGTGATCCTGAGCGCCGCGCTGCTTCTGCGTGAAGCCATCTCGCCGGTGCAGTGGGCGGGCATCACGGCTGTATTACTGGGCATAGTGCTGATGAATTGGAAGCCTGCGCCATGAGAGGGATTATGATTGCAAAGCGATGGATAGCATGTGCGTTGATGATGGTGCTGGGCCTAACAGCCTGCGCGCCGCAGCAGCCCGTCAAACCCGGTGTAACGCACCCAAGCCTTACGAACCTGACCGGTCAATGGGTGCAGTTCGTGCCTGTGAACACATTGCCCGAGCGCTTGACGCTGGATGCGGGTGGCCATGCCCAGACCGGCAAGGATTCCGGCACGTGGCGGCTGGTCAACGAGAAGCTGATGGTGCGCTTGGGCGGCCGGGAGACCGCCTATGACTTCACCGTGAGCTCCTACATGCTCACGCTGGTAAACAACAGCACCGGTGACAGCAGCTTTTATATCGATCCCAATCTCTTCGCCCAACAGGGTGACGACAACGCCAAATTCGCCGGCCAGTGGGCCGCCTTCTCCACCTACGGCATGCTGAACTTCGACGGCCAAGGCACGCTGCAGGACATTTATTACGACCAATCCGCCGGCAAGAGCACACGCACGCTGAAGTACACGGCCCGCGACGGCATCCTGCAGGCTGTGGATGACGCGGGCAACGTCATCTACAACCTCTACTCCTTCGCGGACGGCACGATGCGCCTGGGCGAGACCAGCGAGTATGACAGCGACCAAAAGCAATGGACGGTCTACTGGAAAAAGTCTGAGCCCTCGGAGCTGCTGGCCAAGTGGACACGGCTCATCGACCAGACCGGCACCGACGGCATGGCTCTGCCGCAGGTTGTGGAGTTGAAGAGCGACGGCAAGGCAACGGTGACGCGCGCCGGCGGCAGCCCTGTGGACGCTGCCTGGGAGTATTACGAGGGTGGCTTCCTGCTGCTGCGGCTGAGCGATATGGACATCCAATACGCCTACGCTTCGCCCGACGGCCCAGTTCTGATGTTGGACAACGGCGACGAAGCACGTTCGTGGTACACAACCGACAGCTTCCGCAACGCTCTCAAAGCGCCCAAAGAGCTGGCAGGGAAGTGGACCAGCGAAGAACCGGCGCTCACGCTGGAAGCCGAAGAAGACGGCACGATGACCTTTACACTGGGCGACAAAAGCTACCCCGCCAGCGCCACCGCTGCCGGCGGCATATTGGTGCTGCGCCACAACAATCAGACATACTACATCGCCTATCAGGCGGATGATTTCACGCTCTCCCTGGCCTACAAGTCTGCGCCGTTCCTGCCTGCGGATGTACAGTTGATGACACTGGATAAAGAGTAACAGTCACTCTTTGCCTAAGCGTTCTTCAAAGAGTTTAGTATAATTTGGGGGAAAATTGCTCTTCTTATAAACTTACGATACTCCATTTCTTTATCCGTTCTTCCACTTATTAATGATTTCTTTGTAACGGAATTATCGGATACGCTGAGTATTGCTGCAAGAGATATTCCAGCTACCTGCGCTGCCTTGAATGCAGCCGCGGTTTCCATCTCGATTACATTACAACCCAAGCTTTTTATTTCATCAATGTGAGCAAACTGAGCAAAAATAGTATCAATGCTGAAATTTTGTCCAACATGATATTTCGTTTCGGTGTTTATGCAAACCTGCTTTGTACTCTCCAGAATTTTCAAATACAACTCATTATTGGGGTAGGCCTTTTCTCCAAAAATATCTTGCGATTTTAACGTGGAGTTTGAAATATATCGGCTTGCGCCATCTCCGCAAATACTCCACTCAGGAATAACGATATCTCCAATTCCTATGTTTTCATCAAGTGAACCCACAGAGCCAACAAATATTGCTTGCTTGCATTTTGTTACTCCCAACGAAAGAATAACGTCCATTAAAACAGGAGCACCTATTCCAGTCTTGATATAAGTGATACTCAACCCATTATTCGATATATCCCACACTTTAACCGCAGAAAAATCAGACGCGCTAAGATAATCTGCTTCTCCTAAATCTGGTAAAGTCGTAGGCTCCCACCAAGGAGCTATTATGACATTTGTGTTTATTCTTTCTGGTGAAACACCTAACCCGTGTAAACAAATGTCACTTTCATTTGATCCGAAACGCTTTATGCCATCAAGCAATTGATTATAGGTCATTTATTCACCTTCTCATCAGAATCCAAAGGTTCAAAACTACTAGGCGTTTTTTTTTATGTATCAGATGGGCGAAGAACTTATAGCTATTATGTAATGCGAATTGAATTATAACATAAAAGGTGATGCAAAACAGGGGCTTGACCCACAGGCGCAAAGAAAAGCCAAGATCAGAGCAATCGCCGGCGATGTTCATCTCCGGTGAGCAAAGCTCTCATTCATGCGTCCGCGAAAGGTGCGGGACGTCACGTCCGCTTTGAAATGTTCCTTATCGGTATTCCGATGGAGAAACACCTGTAAGCTTCTTAAAAACCCTATAGAAATAATTCGTGTTTTGATACCCTACACACTCCGAAATCGCCGAAGCCTTCAGGGTTGTCGTTAGGAGCATGTTCTTTGCTTTTTCGACCCTTATTTTATTGATATAATTCGTTAGCATTTCTCCTGTTTCGTTTTTGAACAGTTGTCCAAGATACGCAGCGTTGATCTTGAATTTCTTGGATAACTGTGTGATTGACAGATCTTTATTATAATTCTCGTCGATATAAGAAAGAACCATGCTTACATATGGTGAGTAATAATCCTTCTTTTTTATGACCCCCTCAGCCTTCATCATGGTGTTCTTCAGAAATTCCTCAAGCTCTTCAATCGTATGTGCGCTATATAGGCTCCTGAAATCAATATCAGTGTAGTCAAACAGGTTGCCTTTCGGGAAATCCTTGACGATCATAACCAGGTGGAACATTAACTCTATGGCAATGATTTGAACAAAAGCTGGCGTAACCCCGCTATTGGATTTCAGACGTGTGAATATCTCATGTATAAACCTGCAGCAGCCATCTATATCTCCCGCAGACAGCATTTTGTCATACAACTTGAAATCAATTATGAATTCCTTTTGCCTTTCGGATGTGGCCCTTTCCGTTTCTTCATAATCCACAACGCTGTTGTTAGTGATGATAAGAGAGTATCCTTGAAGCTCATTGGCGGATTTATAACTTTTGTGCACGTTGAGATATCCGGCTTCCTTGCTGCCGACGGTGATGAATACATCGCAAAGCAACCGCCGGTTGATTTCGTCTATGCATTCATTCATTTTTTCTTTAATCTTTTCCCTGTCGACTTCGCCGTTGCTGCCGAAAAGGAGAATGATATCGCCGTCCAGATTTTGAAACAGGGCTTGCCACTCTTCCGTCTTGCAGATTTTGCCGCACAGCTTTAGGGCGGCAGAATAATCCACGCCTCCAATGTCTTCCTTTCTCTGGTCTTTTTTTCCCACAAGCCGTATGATGGAGACAACATAATAATCGCTGTTTAGCTCAATGCCAGCCAGCGATGCTTTCTCCATCAACTCGTCCCCGCTGAGGCTGCCGCACACCCATCGATTGAGCATGTTATCTCGATAAATATCCAAGCCTCGCTGATTTCTTTGATTCGTTCTGCGCTCTGCCTTGATTTTCTCAATAACGTCCAGAAGCGTTGTGGAAAGCTCGTCACGGTTAACAGGCTTCAAGAGGTAGTTCTCTATACCGAGTTTCAATGCTTGCTTCATATATTCGAAGTCGTCATAACCGCTCAGAATGATGAACCGTATATTCTTTCCGCTGTTCTTTACCCTCCGGATCAACTCTAGCCCATCCATGGCAGGCATGCGAATATCCGTAAGAAGGATGTCCACATCATTTTTTTCTATATATTGAAGCGCTTCCGAACCGCTTTTAACACACTCCACGACTTCGATCCCATGTTCTTCCCAATCGATAAATTTCCTAAGGCCATTCAATATAATGGATTCATCATCGGCTATCAGGATTCTGTACATTTTCTAAGTTCCTCCACGCTCATTCTTTTCATTCTTATGATGATCCTGCACCCCTTTTTGATGCTGTCATCGATTACAATACCGTAATCCTCCCCATATATGAGCCGGATTCTTTCGTTGATGTTTGTCAGCCCGATGTTGTCGGAACCGGACTTATATAAACCTTCCTTTATTTCCTGGATTCGTTTTGGTTTCAGGCCTTTTCCGTTATCTTCTATTGTAAAAAGCAGATCCCCGTTTACAGATTCGCCAGTTATTGAGATCCGATTGTTGTCGCGGTCCGGATCAAAGCCATGTACAATATAGTTCTCAATAATAGGCTGCAGTATATGCTTCATGATGCCGCAAGTGAGTACCTCTTCCGATACTGTCACAGATGATGCCATTTTATCTCCATACCTAATCTTAAAAAGATCAAGGTACATACTGCAGTAATCGATCTCTTCACGTACCGTAATAATCTTGTCGTCACGGATAGTTCTACGGAATAAAGCAGCAAGCAATTGTATCATGTCGCCCGCATCTTCATCGCCTTTGGAAATCGCCCTCATTCGGATAACTTCAAGCGTATTGTATATAAAATGCGGGTTGATCTGTGACTGTAACGCATCTAGCTGTGCTGTCTTCTGGCGGATCTCCGCAAGATAGACTTTGTTGATGTAGCTTTGCAAGTCATCGCACATTCTGTTGAAGCTGGACGCTATTTCGCCAATCTCGTCTTCCCTGGGTTTGATGGATATCCGGGTAGACAGGTCCCCCTTACGCAGCTTTTTCATCGCATCCGTAATTGCCTTGACCCTGCGGGATGTGACGTTTGTTGTCAGATATGAAAGCAAAATAGAAGCAAAAATACAGGCAAACGACACCAAATATACGGTTTTGCGAATGGTGTTGCTTACAGTGTAGATTTCCGTCTTCGGTATGATGCCGGCTACTATGAGCTTGCCTTGCGCGGGACGCATGATATTCACGGCAGAATCGCTCTCCAGCGCTAAATCTGGCTTGCCGGACATGAGTTTATCGAAGTATGGGTATTTCTGTCCGTAATACCTGTTCGAAGAGTCGAAAAGAACGTCGCCGCTCTCGGAAAGCACGAGTATATACCCCTTCAGGTTTTTGCTGTATTCCCTGTAATTATTCCGGATGCCTTGGGTGTCATATTCAATATAAATTTGCCCGATTCGCTGCGACAAGTCGATGCTGTATATTTCTTCCGCCATGGTATATACCTGAACCGGCAAGTTGCGGGAGTAGTTTCGATATTCGGGGGAGTGTGCCGGTATCATGATAAATCCGCGGTTGGATTCCAAATCGCCCGAAAAAAACTCTTTCGGGGGCAAATACGGTTCGCGAATGACAGGGTTTCTATTCTCCATGATAAACCAATCGTCGCTGCCGTCGCTGTCATAACGCCTAATAACGATATCATAGATATCCGCGTCTTGTCGGATGCCAGTCGCAAGCTTTTCAGCCAACTCGGCCTTTGCTTTCAACTCGTGTTCACGGGTCAGTTCCCGCGCTGGACCAAAAAAAGACAATGCCCGAATATTGCTGGATTGACTGGCTGAATACATGTCCTGATAAATCACCAAAGCATTCTTGAATTTTATATCCAAGTATTGGCTGATTTTCGTAATGATTTGAGAGTTGAGCCTGAGCTCACGCTCCTCGAGCGTCTGAGAAAAGCTGAAGAGAATGATGGATGTCAGAAGGATTATGGAACAGACAGTAATAGCCGAATATATTAAAATGATCTTATTGAAAAAACTGCTATGAATATATTTCTTTAAAACATTTCCAAACATAGAACCTCACCTTTATAAATTTGTAATATATGATATATGCTCAGACGACAAATAGCAACCACATGAAGAAATTGTATGAATTTGTGAATTATTTATAAAATATGTGAACTTGATTTGGATAAACTCGTATTTTATAATTATATCAACAATTAAAAAGGCACAATGGTTATGAAGAAAAAGCGGATGAAGCCAAGCCAGATTCGTCTGCTTGCTATGACTTTACCGTTCGTCCTCTTCATCTTCCTCTTCTCCTATGTCCCGCTGTTTGGCTGGGTCACAGCGTTCTTTGATTACCACCCCGGTGTTCCTCTTTCAAAAGTTCCTTTTGTCGGGTTGAAGTACTTTAAAATGGCATTAAATTTCAAAGCGGGCAGTAATTTGGGTGTAGCGCTCAGAAATACGTTTGTATACAGTTTCATAGGGCTTGCCACTTCACCGCTGCCCGTGATATACGCCATTTGCTTAAATGAAATGTCCAATAAATACTTTAAGAAGACAATACAAACGATTACGACTTTGCCGAATTTTATCAGCTGGATACTTGTCTATGCCATTTCTTTCGCAACCTTCTCGATTGATGATGGTTTTGTTAATCAGTTGCTGACCAAAATGGGCTTTCAACCGATCAGTCCCATGACAACGAACAGCGCTACATACCTTTTCCAGACATTATGGGGAACTTGGAAAGGTTTGGGATTTAATGCAATCATCTATCTTGCTGCCATCGGCAGCATAGACGTGGAGCTCTTTGATGCGGCGGAAATTGACGGTGCTGGCAGGCTGCAAAAGATCCTACACGTCACTGTGCCCCAGATGGCGCCTACATATATTGTTTTGCTGTTGCTTTCGGTAAGCAACATACTCTCCGCCGGGTTCGATCAGCAGATCGCATTCTGGAACAATGCAGTCGCGAACAGGCTTGAGGTTTTTGATACCTACATCTATCACATGGGCATAGGCTCCAACATGTATTCTTACGGAACCGCAATGGGAATTTTTAAGACCATTGTCAGCGTAACCCTCCTGTTCGGCGTTAACTGGCTATCAAAGAAGTTCCGGGGGGACCCGATTATTTAGCGGCGCGCCGGTTCCCATTAATAAATACAGGTGAGGTATTCTATGAAAACGTATGGAAAAAAACTTCGATTTGGCGATATCATGTTCAACTCTCTGAACTACCTGTTCTTCGGGATATTCGCTTTGCTTCTATCCGTTCTACTATATCCTGATTTATTCGCTAAGTAGTACGCAGGCGGCATCATCGGGCGTTTACTTCTTCCCCAAGCAGATTACCTTATATAATTACGCCAATCTGCTACGCAACCCCGGCATACTGAACGCGGCGTTTATATCTCTCTCCAGAACCGTTATCGGCACAGCAGGGTCTGTTTTCTGCACCACGATTTTCGCATACTTCGTTACGAAAAAAGAGCTTCCGGCACGCAAGTTCATCTACAGGTTTGTAGTTATGACGATGTACATTAATGCTGGGCTCATTCCTTCCTACATCCTCATGAAATTTCTCGGAATGATCAACACCTTCTGGATCTATATCATCCCGGGACTTGTCGGAGCGTTCAACCTAATCCTGATTAAAACTTACATAGAGCAGTTGCCGGCTTCTTTGGAAGAATCCGCCATGATCGATGGGGCAGGGTATTTCAGAATCTTTATCAGAATGATCTTCCCATTGTCAATGCCCATCATTGCAACGGTTACCGTGTTCGTAGCTGTAGGACAATGGAACACCTTTACGGATAACCTGATATACGTTTCCAATGAGAAACTGAGAACGCTTCAGCTGATGCTGTATGTGGTGCTGAACCGCACAACAGAAGCCATGCAGAACGTGCGGACCGACCAGGTAAGCAGGAACATCTTCCTCGTCCAGCCCACTCCCACGACGATCCGCATGACAATAACGATGATTGCAACGCTGCCCATCATCTTCGTATACCCGTTCCTGCAGAAGTATTTCGTGAAGGGAATCATGCTCGGCGCAATCAAAGGCTGACTTCGGTTTTTCTGCTCTCCAGCGCGCGGAGAGTATAGATAAACAAAAAATCGTAGTAAGGAGGATTATATCATGGCGAAGAGATTGCTTGCAGTGATCATGGTGGCTTCCATGCTGCTTGCTTTGACTGCTTGCCAAACCCCTTCCTCGACTCCGGCACCCGCCACTTCCGCTCCGTCAACCGAGACGTTGGCACCAGAAGCGTCCAAGACGCCAGAGCCTGAACCCATCACGTTTAAGTTCTGGACGGCAGCCGGCGCCACCGGAACCTCAGGTATTCAGAATAACGTAATCATGAATGAGCTGGCCAAAAGGACCGGCATAACCCTTGATGTCCAATATAACATACAGCCGGATCAGTACAGCGCCATGGTGGCCAGCGGCGACCTTCCCGACTTGATGACGACCGAGATTACCGCACAGAACAACTCTGGGACAATTGGTGTAAAAACCTATGTGCAGGGCGATAACATGGTCGACATGGAGCCGTTGCTCGCCGAGCACGGCAAGGATATCCTTCTCGATTCGGACAAGGTCGAATTCGGCAAGGAGTTCCTGAGCAACGGCACCGGAAAACTGTATTTCATCCCGAGCTGGGGCTTAGGTCATTCGGCGCCTCTTCAGAAGACGTTCAACAACGGACTCGGGATTGGCATCTACCTCCGTTGGGACGTCTACAAGAAGATCGGCTATCCGGAGCTGACCGGCGGCCTGAACGATATCATCCCGATTCTCAAGAAAATGCAGGAGGCCGAACCCACGACGGCCGACGGTAAGAAGGTATACGGCTTGTCTCCGTGGTTAGCGGATTGGGGCTTCTGGAGCTTCACAGTGTATCCGCAGGGCCTCGACAACATCTTCGCCGAAGCGGGAGGTTTCGTAGACATCAATTGCATGACCAACGAGGTCACCAGCCAGATCGGCAATACGAACAGCACACTCTGGCAAGGCGTCAAGTTCCTCTACCTGGCCAACCAGGCTGGCGTGCTCGACCCCGACTGCGTGATGCAGAAATATGACCAGGCTATGGACAAAATGAATTCCGGCCGTGTGTTGATGGGGCCGACGAACTGGTCGGTCACGGGCGCCAACGGCACCTTCACGAAGAATGGTGAATTGGACAAGGGCTACATGCCCATTAAGCTTCCGAGCAATATCACCCAGGTTTGCAACCTTTACAGGAACTCTTACACGGACCGCTGGGCGCAGGGCATCACGGTTAAGTGCAAGGCGCCGGAACGCGCAATGGACCTTCTGAACTTCCTGCATTCCGACGATGGAATGCGCCTGCTCAACAACGGTATCGAAGGCAAGGACTGGAACGTCGGCAGCGATGGTCTGCCTCACCTGACCGCTGACACGCTCAAGATGATGAAAGGTACCGCAGATGAGCTGGTGGCATACGGTTTTGGCGGGTATTCGCACCTGTACGGCAGGAACCCCGCGGCGCTTGACCGCAAGTACAACACTTCTTTTATCTACCAGTTCAACGACGATCCCTCTGTGCTGATGAACTCGGCTACCCCGTTTGAGAAGGATTTCAGCGATCATTACGACGTTGAGTATCCGGATCAGCTGTGGGAGAAGACGCTGCCGGACCAGACGAAAGTGTATGACGGGTCCTTTATGATGATGATCGACCCGATCACGGATGAGATCCAGCAGATCGACAACAGCCTTTCCAACTACCTTCTGCCTGCGATAACCCAGATCATCACGGCCAAGGACGAAAATGATTACAACACGCAGCAGGCCGCGATCATCGAGCAGTGCAAGAACATCGGGTATGAAAAGGCCTTTGAATGGCACAAATCGGCCAATGAGGCCGCTCTCGCCAAGATGGATGCCTTCTACGCCAAGGTCGGCAAGTAAACACTCGACGCTTAAAGTGCGACAAGGGAAGGCCTGCGAGTCGCAGGCCTTCCCAATCTAAACAGAAGGCCTTAAGTATGGGGCATATACGCCTGGCTTTTTAGGAGAATGGATATATGGAAACGGTAATACGCCCGCATCCCGAGAACACACGTTATTTTCTTTACCAGGGCAAGCCCACGGTTCTGATTACATCGACCGAGCATTACGGCGCAGTGTCCAACGCCGCGTTCGATTATGTCCAGTATTTGGACATGCTGGCCTCCTACGGTTTCAATCTTTCCAGGATGGCTGTTGTAATGCGCGAGGCGGAGAGCGAATTCAAAGGGACGGTTGGGTGGCAAAATACGGTTGCCCCAAGGCCGGAAAACTATATCGGTCCGTGGAAGCGAAGCAACGTGCCCGGTCATCTCGACGGTCTGAACAAGATCGATCTTGACGTATGGAACGAGGAGTATTTTACAAGGCTGAAGGACTTCTGCGGTAAAGCTGCGGAAAGGGGAATCATTGTTGAAGTTACTTTTTTCAGCCAAAACTACAACAACAATCCGGATAGCCCGTGGACTCTCAATCCATTGAATCCCGCGAACAACTCTTCGGGTGAAGGCGCTTCGGCATTCAACAGATACCTGACATGCGAAAACAGCGTTCTGCTGAAGAGGCAGGATGACCTGGTGAGGAAAGTTGTTGCGGAGCTTGAGGGGTTTGAAAACATATACTACGAAATCTGCAATGAACCTCCCTATCCGCAAGACGACAACGCCGAATTACCGGCGGATCATCCTGACGTCCTTGGAGAAAAGGCGATATCCGAATGGCACAACCATATCGCTTCGGTGATAAAGGATGCGGAGGGAACGTTCGCGCAAAAGCACATGATCTCCGTGGGTGACCCGCATGAACACCTGGATGTCCAATTGTTCTCCATATTCAACTATCATTACCGGGAATGGTCCGAAAACGGCTTGAAGAGGCACTTTGCCTTAAAGAAGGTGCTGTCGTTCGACGAGACGCTTACCGGAATTGTGTCGTGGAACAGGGAACTCCTCTTCGATGACCGGCGAATGGAGGCGTGGGAATTTTTCATGCGCGGCTTCGCCGTATACGACTACCTGGACTTTACGATAGCCACCGACGATCCCAAAGGCGAGGGCAACGTGGTATTCCCGGACGGCCAGCGGTATGACGGCACAATGCTGAGGATCCACCTCAAGATGCTGAAGGATTTCATGGACAGCATCGATTACGTTCACATGACACCGGATAATTCCATTATCAAGAGCATATCCGATACGGCCAAGACATGGGTTCTGGCGAACGCAGGGGAGGAGTACGCCCTGTACATCCGCGGCAGCGGCCTAAAAGCCATAACGGTCGAACTCCCCCGCGGCATGTGGCGCGCCGAATGGTATAGCACGACGGCCGGAAAAATCCACAGGGCCTCGATAACCGAAGGCGGAGGGGACGTGGCGCTCGAGATGCCGCCGTATCAGGCGGACATCGCACTGAGCTTGAAAAGAATTGATAATGGACGGATTTGAGGAAGTAAGGCCAGCCAACGAACTTGAGACGCATGAAAGGCGGAATCATTACCCAAAACAGCACATGCAAGAATGGAAGGAGATGCATAAATGAAATTCAAAGTAACAGAAAACGGTAGGGGCAGCAACATTGGCAGGGAAGAACTGCAAGCGATTGAAGATGTGATCAACAATTCCCAAACCCTGGCCTACGGCCCCCTTCGCGACAAGTTCGAGCAGGAGTTCGCCAATTACTGCAAAGCAGCCTATGCGATATCCGCCACATCGGCCACGACCGCGCTGCATATGGCAGGCCAGATACTGGGCCTCAAGGAAGGCGACGAGATAATTGGCACGCCGCAAACCTTCAGGGCGACGTATACGAGTCTTGTCGGGCGGAATGTGAATATCAAGTTCGCCGATATCGATCCGACCACTCTCAACATCGACCCGTCTACTATCGAGAATAAAATAACCGCCAAAACCAAGGCCATTTACGTGATGCATTACGGCGGAAACCCCGTGGATATGGACCCTGTGATGGATATAGCCAGGAAGCACGGTCTGGCGGTCGTGGAGGATGCGGCGCATGCCCCAGGTGCGGAATACAAGGGGAAAAAGATCGGTTCGATCGCGGACATTACGTGTTTCTCATTCCATTCCCTGAAGAATATGAGCACGCTGGGGGAAGGCGGAATGATTACCACCAACAATCCCCAATACGCGAGCGCGGCGAAGAAACTGAGGACTATGGTCTTCTTGGGCGAGAAAGTAGCGCGCGAAGATACATCGATAGGCCCTAACCCCATGCCCGTGCCTAAGCTCAGCGACCATGCGGACGAATCTTACACGGAAGACTTTGTCCGCATCGACGATTGGGGCAGCAACTACCGCATGAGCGAGGCGCAGGCCGCGGTTGGGTCAGTGCAGCTCAGGAAGCTTGACGAGATGAACCGGCAAAGAGCGAATGTGGCGCGCTTGTACACAGAGGGGCTTTCGAAAGTGGAAGGAATAAGGGTTCCGGTAACAACCCCGAACTCCCTGAACGTATGGCACCTTTACCCATGCTTTATCGATACGAAAATCGTTAAGGCGACACGTGAGGAGTTTATCCGTTATCTTGAGAATGAAAAAGGAGTGCAGATCATACTGAGGTATTTCCCGGTGCATCTTTCCGATTACATGCGGTTTATGGGACACAAGTACGGGGAATGTCCCGTATGCGAACAGGTATGGTTCCACGAGCAAATCAACCTTCCGATCAATCCCCGCATGAAAGAGGAAGAGATCGCCTACGCCGTGGAAAGCATACGCGAAGCAGTAGAACACTTCAAATAAGGAGCTGGCCGAAATGAAAATTGCCATGATGACATACACCATGTCCAGAGGCGAGTGGGCGAAGAAACCCGATATCCGCGAGCTTTGCGAGTTTACTCGTCAACTGGGCGTAGAAGCGATCGACTGGGGTGGAACCTATGGTTCCACTCCGGACGAAATTCGCAGGACAACGGATGGATACGGTATCAAGAATATCTGCTATACATTTGACGCCAGTATCCAGAATCCCGATAAGGCAATTCGCAGCAAAGGACTGGAACAGGTGAAGGCCGGTCTGGAAGTTGCGTCCGTGTTGGGCGCGGACAAAATCATGCTGCCCATACCGGGGGTCAAGGGATTTGATCGTGAGGAGATCCGGAAAATCTGCATTGAAAGCCTCGCGACTGCGGTTGAGCTCGCAAAGCCTTTGAATATAGCAGTAACAATTGAACATTTCCATGGCACCATCAGCCCTTTCATTCGATCCACCGACATGAACGAGGCGGTTCGCGCTGTGCCGGATCTGCGCATAACGTTTGACAACGGTAACATATTCACCGGCGGAGAGGAACCGGCACAAGGATTTTTGAATTCCGCCCCATACATCGTACACGCACATTTCAAGGATTGGGAGCGGTGCGACGGTGGATTGTACTGCTTGAACGGCGAATCGTACAGAGGAGTGCTGGTTGGAGAAGGGCTTGTGGACCCGGTTCCCTGCCTCAAAGCGATGCAGCAGTCCGGGTACAAGGGTTATATCGATTTTGAATACGAGGGGCAGTTGTATTCGCCGCATCAAGCCTGTCTCAAAGGCATCCCAATGCTCCAAGAGCTAATTGACATGATCAGCGATGCCTGAAAGGAAAGGCAGCCATGAATTGCAATGCCCTTGTTCTTGTCAACACCGGTTCCGAAAGCAATTATGAAAAGTATAGGAAATACATCTGGCCCTATCTTAATTATTTCGGATTCTCCTTTTCGGAGCTGGATATACGTGAATGCCGGGACCTGGAAAGACTTGATGACTATGCCTTGTATCTGGTTGGGCACAAAGGGGTGATCGCGGATTTGCCGGCTGAGATGTCGGCCCGGTTGATGACGCAGATTAGATCCGGATCGGGCATAGTCAGCTTCAATGACTGGACACATTCGGCCGGCGGTGCCGAATACCGAAACGCTGACCGGATTGATATCATCGGCAGGCACTACATTACTGCGCTCCATGATGCGGACGAACCCATCCATTTATATCAGCGGAGCATTGTATCAAATTGTTTGCGGTTGGATTCGGGTACCGTTTTGGCAAGCGCTTCCGGAATGCCGGTGCTTGAGGTGGCGTTTCACGGCAAAGGGAAAATTGTACTGTGGCACAATATACAGTGGATATCCCACGATGTTTTGGGGCCGGTCCATGGCATGGACGATCTTTTTTGGAGAAGCATGGTTTGGGCCGCGAGGAAGCCTTTCCTGATGCAAGGGATACCGCCGCTTCTATCCATGAGGGTAGATGACGTCTGGGGAGCGGGAAGGGGTGGGAACCGGGACGACCCCTTTTACTGGGTGGAAGTATGCATCAAATACGGCATTCGGCCATGGCTGGGGTTGTTCCCGGACAATATGCGCGAGAATGCGATCGCCCAGCTCAAGAAGATTACGGATGCGGGCAACGCCGAAGTGTTTCCGCACGCCTTCTCGGGGGAATCGGTCAAAACTGGAGACCCTGCCGTATCTGAGGAATGGATATATTTTGATCACGAAGGGAAGAGAGAATATTCAGCGGATCTGATTCGGGAAAACATTGTACGCACGACCGAATGGATGGGAAGCCACTCCCTGCCGATTTCCAAGGTGGCGCTTGGTCATTATTATGAAATCGGGAAAAACGCTTTGCCTTATCTGAAAGACTGGGGTTGTGAATTCATTGGGATGCATATGAAACCCGGTGAATCTTATTCTCCGGACGGCGATTGGCTTGCTGGAGGGCCGTATCGGCTGTACGAATCGGGCAAAATGAAGTCAACCCGGCCGGTTTTCTACGCGCATTACCTGGAAGCCGATGGAATGTCATCTTCCGATCTTTATAATATTGTAGTGGAGATACGGGATATTGCAGGATATGAGTGGGCTCCGGACAATGATGTGAATGGAACGGTTCGAAGGGGATTCGCTCAACTCAAGCGAGCATTCGATAGCATGGTGCCAGCGGTCCTTTTTACCCACGAATCGGATCATATACAGTATATCAACCCGGAGACCTGGGAGGAAATCATCGGCAGAATTGTTGAGGCTTGCGCCGTGTACAAGCCTGAATACACCACTTTAGAAGAATCCTGCCGTTATATGAGGGCTAGGCAGAACATTTGGATCGTAAACGTAGAATTCAACGACGGGAAACTGCACGCCGATCTGCGCGGGAAGAATGATATGCCCACGAAGTGCTATGTTTTCCTGGAATCTCCCCAGGGGGAAATCCAGTCCATGCTGACGGATATCCCGGCCTTAAGCGGCGACACGTGCGTTGAAGTAGATCTTTAAGGCAGGCTATTCATAGAGAAAGGGAGGCAGAAATGCCGATTATCGACGCGCACGCACATCTGGGTCATGATACAGTGTTTGACGAGGATTCCTCCGAAGAAGAACTGTTGCACTGGCATAAGCGCTGCAGTATCGCAGGCGCCGTCGTACAGCCGTTCATACCGCGGCCCTATGTCGAAGACACCATGGCCATACATGACCGTATCGCGGCGCTTAGCCGGAGCTACCCAGGCAGGTTTTTCGGCATGGCGTCGATCAACCCTCATCTGCGGAGGGAGGATTACGACCGTGAAGCGGTCCGCTGCGTGCGGGAGCTGGGCTTCGTTGGCATAAAGCTTACACCCATCGCGCACGCGGCGCACCCGGCTTCCGCCGACGGCAGGCATGTTTTCGAAACGGCGGAGGCCCTGGGCGTGCCAGTCATGGTGCACACTGGTGCGGGCATCCCCTTTTCTGACCCTGCCTCGCTCGAAAGCGTCGCGGCCAGCTTCCGAAAGGTTCCGATCATACTGGCCCACGCAGGCACGGACCTCTTTTTCTCGCAGGCTCTATCGCTGGCATTGCGGTACGAACATGTATACCTCGAGCCGAGTTGGCTCGGCATTCTGAATCTCCGTAAGGCGCTCAATACCGTGGGCGCTTCGAAAATCATGTTTTCGTCCGACCATGCAATCAACATCCCGGTGGAGCTGGCCAAATATACGACGCTTCTGGAACCTGGGAAGGCGCTCGAACGCGTTCTTTCCGGTACGGCCGTCGAGGTGTTCGGATTGTCTAACAAGCTGGCCGCGTCATGAGCGGGATACGCATCGCCGGTACCTGATACTGGGTGTAGTTTCAGATAGCCGCCTGGCGAGCGCCGGTGCGGAGTTTTTCGCCGCCATCCGTTCGCAGGACGAGCGTAGGCCAGTCGCATTGGCTCAGATAAAAAGGAAGGAGTATGGTTATGGGAAAGCTGATTGCATTGATAGGTGCGGGAGGCAAGATGGGTAGGAGGATTTCTCCTAATCTTAAAAAGTTCGAATATGATTTTGTATGCTGTGAAAAGGACACGGCAGGTCTCGAAGCGCTGCGCGCTCAAGGATTAAAGGCAATGGCGACAGAAGATGCCGTGAGGATTGCCGACCTCGCCGTTTTCGCGCTGCCGGACGCCGCGATCCCCGCGTTATCGAAGAGGCTCGTGCCGATGATGAAGCCCGGCGCGACCGCCATCACGCTGGACCCCGCCGCCGCGTACGCAGGCCAGCTTACGATACGAGATGATTGCTCCTTTGTCGTGACGCATCCCTGTCACCCGCCGCTTTTCGGAGACCGGGACACCCCCGAGGAGAAGGCGGACCTGTTTGGCGGTACGGCGGCAAAACAGGATATTGTCATCGCGTTGATGCAGGGGAGAGAGGAAGCTTTCCTGGAAGCCAGGCAGCTCTGCCTGCATATGTTTAACCCCGTTGCCAAATGCCACCGCATCACCGTGGAGCAAATGGCGATGCTGGAGCCGGCGGCTGCGGAGGTTGTCATAGCGATGTGCGCAACGGTCATGAAGGAAGCCATCGACGAAGCCGTGAAACGCGGCGTGCCGGAAGAAGCTGCCTGGTCGTTCCTGCTGGGGCACATCCAGATCCCGCTCGCGATCGCATTAAAGAGCAGCAACCCCTTCTCAGATGCCGCGATGATCGCCGTGGATTACGGCAAACGGCACGTGCTGCGGGAGGATTGGAAAAAGGTTTTCGAGCCGGAGAGCATACGTGAGGTCCTGGCGGAAATGCTGCACTTGAAAAAAGAAAACTGAGATGAAAGGGCTGAAAGTGCACGAAGTAGGCCGGTACCTGGCTTGGGAGGACGGTTGAAAGCCCGAATGCATACGGCCCGCGTCCCGCTTCTGTTGACGGGCGGCATATATGGCCCTGAAGCACCGGACAGGCTGGGCATCTTCGGTGAATTCCGTATCCGGGCAGTGATATATCGATTTTCTTGACTCCAAACCCCGCTATGAGGACCATCCCGCCTGTTTCAAAGCCGGTTACAGGTTTTCTTATAGACGCCCCGTACGTACGGCATAACGCCTGCTGGAATCCGGCGGCAGGCGTGTGCGGGCACTCATGCGGCAACCACGTTGTCTGGAAGATCAACACGATTCCCGAACCGTACTGGCCTTACAGGCGGCAGGACGCGCTTTGCCATGCCGCGCATCTGAAAATTTCGGGCACATTTGGAGCGGCGCTCGTGCGTACACTGCCGCAAGACGGGGCCGACTGGCGTGATGGAGGGGTTTGTGTCCTCCGGCGTTACTCTGGACACAGATAAGGAGATGAGAGTATATGAAGCGTATCAAGGCGGGCATCGTCGGCACGGGCTATGTTGGCGTGAGCCATATCGAGGCGATTCGACGGATCGGCTTCGCGGAGCTCGCGGCCGTCACTGACGCCAATGTACCGCTGGCCCGGCGCAAGGCGGAGGAATATTGTGTGCAACACTGCTATGGCAGCGTGGACGAACTTCTGGCCGACCCTGAAATACAGGTGGTTCATAACTGCACGCCCAACAACCTGCACATGGAGATCAACGAGAAGGTCATCCGCGCGGGCAAGCATCTCTTGTCCGAGAAACCGCTGGCCAGGAGTTCCGAGGAATCCGGCGCACTTTTAAGGCTGCTAGAGGAGAACCCGGACGTTACTGCGGCGGTCAATTTCAATTACCGCATGAACCCACTGGTGCAGGAGATGCGGCAGCGCGTGAAAAAAGGCGACATCGGCCGCGTGACGCTCGTGCACGGCAGCTACCTGCAAGACTGGCTGCTATACGACACCGACTACAACTGGCGGCTGGAGCCGGAGGTGTGCGGCGTGTCGCGTTGTGTGGCGGACATCGGTTCCCACTGGATGGACGCCGTTCAGCATATCACAGGTTCGAACATCGTCGAGGTTTGCTCGGACCTCGTGACGGTAATACCGGTACGCAAGAAGCCAAATGCACAGGTCGAGACGTTCTCGGTGGTGAAAAGCGCGGAGTGTGAGAAGAAGCCGATCTTTACGGAGGACTGGGGCGCGGTGCTGTTTAAAATGGACAGCGGTGCGCATGGCGTATTCCACGTCTCAGAGGTGAGCGCAGGTCACGGCAACTTCTTCAATTTCGAAATCGATGGCAGCGAAGCATCGCTTGCATGGAACCAGCAAACAGCTGACGAGATGTGGATGGGCTTTCGAGACAAGGATAACTTGCGCGTCATGCGCAACCCCAACAGCCTCTCCCCCGAGGCGAAGGAGTACTCCTACCTGGCCAAAGGGCACCCGGAAGGTTGGAACGATGCGTTTAAAAACAGTATTCAGAGATTTTACAATTACATCCGGGAAGGAAAACACGTGAAGGGCGAGGCTCCCGATTTCGCGACGTTTAAGGAGGCGGATAGGCTCATTCGTCTCACCGAGGCGATCGTCAAGTCCAGCCGCGAACGGCGCTGGATTGCAGTGGATTAGGGAAAGGATTTCTTGCTACGCCTCAGGACTGTGAGGCGGTCGGGATTTTTGTGCTGGAATGATGAAGGAGTAAATCTTATGTACAATCCCTATGACAACATGCTTAAAGTTCTTGACAGGGCGGCAGGTATGTTGGGGCTTATGGAGAGCGACTATATCGCCCTGAAATACCCTGAGCGGGAGTTGAAGGTTTCGATACCGGTTCAGATGGACAACGGAAGTATCCGCGTGTTCGAGGGCTACCGCGTGCAACACTCAACGAGCCGGGGGCCCGCCAAGGGCGGCATACGCTACCACCAGCAGGTGGACATCGACGAGGTTAAGGCGCTTGCGGCGTGGATGAGCTTTAAGTGCGCGGTGGTCAATATTCCATACGGCGGAGCGAAGGGTGCTGTGAAGGTGGATCCCTCAGAGCTCTCCAAGGACGAACTCAAGCGCCTGACGCGGCGGTACACGGCAATGATTCTGCCCCTGATCGGCCCGGAAAAGGACATCCCCGCACCGGACGTGAATACCAATGCCGAGATCATGGGTTGGATTATGGACACCTACAGCATGTTCCAGGGCTACACAGTGCCGGGGGTTGTAACGGGCAAGCCGGTGGATGTGGGCGGATCTTTGGGGCGCCGGGAGGCCACGGGTCGGGGCGTGATGCTCACGACGCGGGAGATGCTGCAACGCAATGGCATACCGATACTGGGCGCTACAGTGGCGGTGCAAGGCATGGGAAATGTTGGCGGCACGGCGGCGAAGCTTTTGCACAACGAGGGCTGTAAAATCGTGGCAGTGAGCGATGTCTCCGGCGGTGTTTACCGCAAGGAGGGATTGGATATGGACGGCATACTGAAATTTCTCGCCGCGAACCACGGAAAGTTCCTGAAAGACTATGAAGCGTCGGACATCTCACGCATCTCGAATGATGAGCTTCTTAAGCTGGACGTGGACATATTGATCCCCGCGGCGCTTGAGAACCAAATCACTGAGGAGATTGCACAACATGTGAAAGCACGATACATCATCGAGGGCGCCAACGGCCCCACCACGGTGGAGGCGGACAAGATACTGGAAGCGAAGGGTGTTAAGGTGGCGCCGGACATCTTGGCTAACGCGGGCGGTGTAGTGGTTTCCTACTTCGAGTGGGTGCGGAACATACAGTCAATGTCATGGGACGAGGACGAAGTGAACCGTACGCTCGAGAAGATTATGGTAAGGGCATTCGACGAGGTGTGGGCCAAGACGCAGGAGTTTGATACAACGCTGCGAATGGGGGCTTACATTCTTGCCATTGACAGGATTGTGAAAGCCAAGAAAAGCCGAGGCGTTTTCCCATGAGCGTATTGAACGCTTTAAAACTGCAGCGTTTCAGACCGTTTTGATCGGTAACATTACCTCAGTTTTCGGAAATAAAAGAGGTGTTCGGCGGGGGGAGAAGTTCCCCCGCCGAACGGCGTTATGCGCCGTAGTCCCCCTGGAAACTGACCAGCGTAGCGTCGTAGACGCCGTTGATGCGCAGGAAATCATTGACCAGCGTGCTGTTGTCGCCGGGCAGGCGCAGCTCCATCGTGATCTCCACGCCATTCTGTGTCACGGTCTTGCTCTTGAGGCGGGCGTTGCGCGGCAGCTTGTGCAGCGCGTAGGCCACCTCGCTGGCGCTATTGAAGTCATGGCGCACGATCAGCAGATAGGGGAAGCTGCCGCGGCCTTTGATCATGTTCATGACATAGAGCACAAGGCCGATGCCCGCCGCGGCGATCACGCCGACCAGATAGAACGTCTCACCCGCGCCCAGCACGATTCCCATGGCCACGGCCCAGAACATATAGACGGTGTCCATGGCTTCCTTGACCGCCGTGCGGAAACGGACGATGGACAGCGCGCCCACCATGCCCAGAGAGAGCACCACGTTGGATGTCATGATGCGGATGATCAGCGCGGTCACCAGCAGCAGCATGACCAGAGAGATGTTGAAGTTGCGGCTGTACAGCACGCCGCTGAAGGTGCGCTTGTAGACATAGAAGATGAAAAGGCCCACACCCAGTGCGAGCAGCAGCATCAGCACAATGGCGACGACACTGGTGCCGCCCTGGCTTGCGATCTGGTCCACGAAACCCTTTTTGAAGATGTCGCCGAAGTTCATAAACGTCCTCCTAAGTAAACTCCAATGTAGAACCTAACCATGAAAGCGGCGGCACAGAACATATTTGGACACCGCCAGCCGCTGGGCGTTCAAACCCTGTATCAACGCCTTGATATGCGGCGGGAACAGGTTGTCATATTTGACTTCCATCACCATCGTGCCCGGCTCCATGACGGGCACTGCCGATGTGCGCTCGGAGAAGAGGTCCAAAGAGTAGTTGCCCGAGTGAAGGTCTCGATCGAAGGTGATGCGGATGTTGCCTGCGGGGTAGAGATAGGCCTCGCGCCAATAATCCACGATGACCTTGGGCCTGAGCACTCGGGATCGCATTTTGGCGTAGAACTCCCGCATGAGCGGGCTGTCGCTCTCCAGCAGCGCATCTGCGTCACCGGACAGCAAGCGGTCGCATTGCCCCCGTGACATTTTAGCAGATTGCTTGGACGTATAGTAGACGACTTTGGATTTCTTTTCCAGCACGATATCGCCGGTGGCGCGATAGGTACGGATGCGAAACTTCTCACGGTATTCGTCGCCGTTGGTCTTTTCGAACAGAGCCGTGTTTTCCGGGTCGTCAAAGTACAGGCTGCGGATGTGATAGCCCCGGGTGGCGGCGTCAGCGTTGCTGTCCAGGGGCATGAACGCCATCAGCCGGTCTCGCAGCCACAGATAGTCGGCATCGCTTAGCACATATTTCAGCTCGTGCCGCAGCACGTTTTTATCCAAAGCTACCTCCTTTTGTTGCACAGGCAGATCAATGCTGCATCCGTACTGGCTATGCAGCGGCAATTTTAATTGCCGCCGCCTTTATTTACCGGTCAACGTCTGCATCTCGGCATCGGACAGATTGAAGTACTGCTGCAGGTAGAACAGGTTCATGTCCGGGCGAATCTTCGCGAAGGTTTTGAGAAGCTCGACCTGCACGCTCTTCCAGCGCGCCACGGTGCCGTTGTCCCACTTGTCCTTGTCTCGCTGCATGTAGGGCTCGATGTTGGCGACAAGCTCGTCTATGCGCTGCAGCACGTGCTGGGTCTCGAAGGTCACCTTGGTGTGGTACACGAACCGCTCGATGAACTTCTGGCGGAAGGCTTCGTTCTGCAGCAGGCCGCGGATCAGCGAGTTGTCAAAGCTGTTGCCCACGCCATTGCCTTCGGGGTTCAGGAATTCCGTGAACGTATCCTGATAGGCTTTGGAGCTGTCCTGGTTGGCGTGGAAGAAGCCCCAGTCCAGGTCATAGAGGATCCAACGCCATTTGCCTTCGGGCGTCCGTGGCTTCCAGAAGCGAACGTTGCCAAGGTCCGAGTTCACCGAGTACATCTCCAGTATGACCCAGTCCATATAGTTATCGATGTCCACCTTGGACGCTACGTAATCATAATTCTCCTGCACGCTCAGGTCGTGGGTCTTTACGTATTCGATGAGCGCCTTGTATTCTTTGTTGGAGCCGTTCATCACAGCGCCGTTGCCCTCGAGCATGTCCACGCGCTCCGGGTCCACGTTGTGGTGCTGCGCGATGAAATGCTCGGTGATCTTCTCCATGATGTCGTAGACGCCCCAGAACTCGCCGTTGATGAACACGATACCCTGGCGGCTGGCCTGATAATCCACGTTGCTGGTCTCGGCTGCCAGGCTCAGCTGCAGCGCCGTGCGGATGCGCGACATGTTGGCGTCCTGGGCGCTGTTGCGCACGATGAAGCTCTTGTAGCTCGTGTACGGCAGATCCGGGAAGATCGGGTAGTCGAAAGAATTCTTCCCGTAGATGTTTCGCGCGATCAACGCGAAGGACTTCTGGTCGTTGCCGCGGGAATACTGACCGTAGATCCTCAGCCCGAAGTCCTGCGAGAAGCCAACGGTGCCGTCGGTCTCCAGCAGCTCCACATGGGCGGGGCGTTCCCAATCCTTCCAAAAGTTGGCGCCCTTGTGGGGAAAGGTACTTGTCCAACCGGGGCCTTTGGCGTAGATGCCGGTCTGCTCGTCGAAGAGATTCTTCGGGTCGGTCACGATGCTGACGATGGGCAGGTTGATGTCCTCATCGATCAGATACGTGGAGCACACGGCATTGCTGGGCAGATAGCCGTCGCGGTAGGCGATGGCGCGAATGACCGTTGTCTTATCCAAATTAAAGGCCTGGCCGTAAACCGGGCTGTTCTGATCCGGCGTCTTGCTGTCGGTCGTGTAGTGGATCTGATCATTGCTGTCGTAGGTTGTCAGCTCCACAAGCTGCGCGCCGTCATACTGGCCGGCATTCAGCGAGAAGATCGGGTCCGGCGCGAAGCCGGGGTATCCGTCGCCGTTGGCCGCGCCGGGCGTGGGCTGCGTGATGTATTCATAGAGCTTGCTTCCCTGGGGCCGGCCGTAGGTCATGTCGTTGTGCAGCGCCGGCAGCAGGCAGCGGTCGGCCACCGTGCCGTCGGGCTTGCTCAGCAGCAGCACACCGCCATCCAGGCTCAGATCAAAATCCGTGTGTAATTTTTTTTTTGCCGCCGCATCCTCGTCCTTGAGGTTGCGCTCGTCAGCGTAGACCACCAGATATTCGCCACTTTGCAGTGTGATATCGGGGAACCGCCATCGCCCAAGCTCGTTGGCCTTGTCCGTCAGGCCCCAGTTACTCAAGTTGACAGTCTTGTCGGACTGATTATAAAGTTCTATCCAACTGGGATAATCCTCAAATTCGTCGTCCTTGATGGTGGTGACATTGCCGCTCATGACCTCGCTGATGACGATGGATTGCTTATCCAGGTCGGCATACAGCGAAGGCTGCAGGGCGTTGAAGCCGTCTTCGGTGTTGGCCTGGCCGGGCGTGGGGTGGGTGAACACCTTCCACTGATCCGTGCCGGGGATCAGACCATAGGACGTGTCGTCCTTCAAGTTGTTGATTTGGATCTCGGAGGCGATCATGCCCTGTACGTTGGCCAGATACAGCGATTCCTGATAGGAACTCACACCGAAGTTGGCGTGCAGCTCTTCAGCGGGATCGGTACGGTTTTTTCCACTCAGATATACGACCAGATACTGCTTGGGCGCGATCTTGACGTCGGGGAAGACCCAGCGCTTGGGGTCGGTTTCGCTCTTGCTCAGGCCCCAGCCTTTCAGGTTGATCTCCTCATCGGAGCCGTTGTATAGCTCCACCCAGTCGCTGTAGTCGCCGTCCTTGTCGTGGTTCACGGTGTTGTTGCCGGGCATGACCTCGCTCAAGACCACCGGCGAGCCGGTGATGCGGCGGGTCTCCAGAAAAGCGGCATAGCCCTCGTTGGTATTGGGATAACCGGGCGTGGGCTTCTCCACAACGGACCAATCGTTCAGAGACGTCATGTCGGCGGCATAGGAAAAGTTGTTGCCTACCGAGGGCAGCGTGATCTGCTGCAGCTCGGCACCGTCGGGGTCGCTCAACAGCACCGTTTCACCGGCGGAGCTCACGGAGAACGCGGCGTGCATCTCGCTCTTTTCGGCGACGTCGTCGCTCTTTAGGCCGGACGCATATACGACGACAAACTTGCCCGGTTCCAGCACGTAGGTAGGGAACACGAAGGCTTGCGGCTTTTTGATCTTGTCGCTCAGGGAATAGCCCTCCAGATTCACGGGCTTGTCCGTGGGGTTGTAGATCTCGATCAAGTCATAATAGTTGCCATCGGCGGAACACAGTATGCCCTTGTTTGCGGGCATTACCTCGCTTATGACGATATGGCTGCCGGTGGCGGCGATGCCATCCTTGGCGCCGGTGCCGGCGGTTTTGCTAGGCGCCAGCGCTGACGTGCTGCCCACGGACTTCACCACGGCAAACACCAAAAGCGCCAACGCGGCCAGGATGACGATATCAAATATGCGGCGGCGGCCTTCGGGCTCCCGCGTCTGTGAGGCTTTGCGCTCCATCGGCTGGGCCTCTGCGGGTTGCGTGCGACGCTGCGTGCGGCCGCTGCGACCTGTCCTCATAGTCATTGGATTGCTTCAACTCCTGATCCAAACATAAGTTTGAAATAATTCTTACACACTTATTATAGGTTTATATGGTGAAAAGTCAAATTCTATAATTATCAATCCAACCAAGTTCTTCAATCGCATCGAGTATCATCAAAGCGTGATCGGAAGCAATGCTACTGCGCATTATTCTGCGTTTTTTGCCCTCTTCACGGATTTCTGCGTCAGCGTAATATTCACTATTACGAACAGAAAGGAGATGGTTTGCAGCACTGCCATCTTTTGTTACTTCTAACGCAATATCGAACAAACCCGCGTAGGCAGCGTCATCGCCCGCATGAAAGGTAATTTGCCCATCGATGTGCGCGATATAAGCAACGCTAACAATGCGCAATCGCGGATCGCGGCCAACCGTGCCGTATGCTCCCAGCTGATGCAAGGGAGTGCCGGTGATGCCGGTTTCTTCCATAAGTTCGCGGGCAGCGCCGTCTTCCAGTTCTTCGTCCATCTCCAGAAAGCCGCCGGGCAGCGCCAGCATGCCATAGCTCGGGTGGCGGCCGCGGCGGATCATCATCAGGCGGGGCTTGCCCTGGCCATGCTGAAAAAGCAGGATGTCCGTGGTCACGGCAGGCAGCTCATAGGCCCGAGGGTCATATTCCTTGAGAAACTGCCGCAGCGTTTTGCCGCGATCGTCGGTCTGCTCCAGATCGGCTTCGGTGGGGTACCAAAACATGAAGGGCGGCCTTCTTTCTTCCACAATCCCAGATATATTATCATAAAACCGGTGTTTTTTCCCAAAGTTTACAACTTCTTTAAGGTTTGTCCATATCTTCTTGGTAGCATTCAGACTGCCGGTTTGTATGCAGGTCATTTTGACAGCCGCACATAGCGATGGTAGAATGTACATTTGAATGGGAACAATGCCAAAGAAAAGGCAAGGTAACAAAATGAGAGATTTCATCAGAAAGATATTCGGTTCCTCCAACGACCGGGAAGTCATGCGGCTTCGCAAGCAGGTGGAGACCATCAACGCCCTGGAACCCCAGTTGCAACGCCTGAGCGACGCCGAACTGGCCGGCAAGACGGCGGAGTTCCGCCGACGGCTGGCGGCGGGGGAGACCTTGGACGCGCTGCTGCCCGAGGCTTATGCCGTGGTACGCGAGGCGGCGGTACGCATCAACGGCCAGCGGGCCTTCGATACGCAGCTTATGGGCGGCATTGTGCTGCACCAGGGGCGCATCGCCGAGATGAAGACCGGCGAAGGCAAAACGCTGACCGCTGCCATGCCCAGCTATCTGAACGCGCTGAGCGGCAATGGCGTGCACGTCGTCACCGTGAACGATTATCTGGCCAAGTACCACAGCGAATGGATGGGCAAGATCTACCGCTTCCTGGGGATGCAGGTGGGCCTGATCGTCCACGGGCTGGACAACGACCAGCGCCGCGAGGCCTACGGCGCGGACATCACCTACGGCACCAACAACGAATACGGCTTTGATTATCTGCGTGACAACATGGTCGTCCGCAAAGAGGACATGGTGCAGCGGGGCCTCAACTTCGCCATTGTGGACGAGGTGGACAGCATCCTCATCGATGAGGCGCGCACACCGCTGATCATCTCCGGCGAAGGCGACAAGTCCACTGACATGTATATGCGGGCGGACCGCTTCGCCGCGCGGCTGGTACCAGAAGACTATGTTCTGGATGAAAAAGCCCACTCAGTCAACTTAAGCGATTCCGGCGTAAGCAAGGCTGAGCGCCACTTCGGCGTGGAAAATCTGGGTGACGCCGAGAACACCGAGCTGCAGCACCACATCAACCAGGCCCTCAAAGCCCGGGTGCTTATGAAGCGCGACAAGGACTATGTGGTGCAGGACGGGCAGGTCATCATCGTCGATGAGTTCACCGGCCGGCTGATGCTGGGCCGGCGCTATTCCGACGGCCTGCACCAGGCCATCGAGGCCAAGGAAAACGTCAAGGTGGAGCGCGAGAGCCGCACGCTTGCCACGATTACGTTCCAGAACTACTTCCGCATGTACAAAAAGCTCTCCGGCATGACCGGAACGGCCAAGACCGAAGAGGAAGAGTTCCGCGGCATCTACAACCTGGACGTCGTCGTGATCCCCACCAATAAGCCCATGATCCGCAAGGACAACAACGACGTCATCTACCGCACCGAGCGCGGAAAGTTCAACGCCGTCGTGGATGAGGTTGTGCAGCTCTATGAGCGCGAGCAGCCCGTGCTGGTAGGCACCGTATCGGTTGAAAAATCCGAAATCCTGAGCGATATGCTGAGCAAGCGCGGCGTTCCCCACCAGGTGCTCAACGCCAAGTTCCACGAAAAAGAGGCCGAGATCGTTGCTCAGGCCGGCAAGCAGAAGACCGTGACCATCGCCACAAACATGGCCGGCCGCGGTACCGACATTCTGCTGGGCGGCAACCCGGATTTCATGGCCCGCGCCGTGCTGCGCCGCGAAGGTGTGGAAGAGCATGTCATCATGGAGGCCACCGGCCACGCCGAGACCGATGATGAGGCGATTCTGGCGGCTCGGGCGAAGTACAATGAGTTGTTCAAGAAGTTCAGGGTCGAGACCGACGCCGCCCACGACAAAATTGTGGAACTGGGCGGCCTGCATATCATAGGCACCGAGCGACACGAGAGCCGCCGCATCGACAACCAGCTGCGCGGCCGCGCCGGCCGCCAGGGCGACCCGGGCAGCTCGCGCTTCTATGTTTCGCTGGAAGACGACGTCATGCGCCTGTTTGGCAGCGAGCGGATACAGGGCCTGATCCAGAACATCGGCATGACCGAGGACATGCAGCTGGAGTACGGCATGCTCAGCCGCCAGATCGAGAACGCCCAGAAGAAGATTGAGAGCCGCAACTACCAGACCCGCAAGCACGTGCTGGAGTACGACGACGTCATGAACGTGCAGCGCGAGCTGATCTACAAGCAGCGGCGCATGGTGCTCGAAGGCGCGGACGTGCACGCCATGGTCGTGGAGATGATGAACGCGTTGGTGGACCGCATGATGGCGACCTACACGTCCATCAGCGAAAACGCCGAGGAGTGGGACCTGAACGGCCTGATCGCCTCTGCGGAGCGCGTCTTCCTGCCGGCGGGCACGCTGCAGTTTTCCGAAGACGAGGTCTACCGGCTGGAGAAGGAATCCTTCAAGGAGCGGCTGCTGCAGGAATGCACCGACGCCTATGAGCGCAAACGCGAAGAGGTGACCGCCGCGGGCATCGACATGAACGAGATAGAACGCGCCGTGGTGCTGCGCGCCGTGGACCGCCGCTGGATGGACCACATCGACGCCATGGACCAGCTGCGCCAGGGCGTGGGCCTGCGGGCCTATGGCCAGCGCGACCCGGTCGTGGAGTATAAGTTCGAAGGCTTCGACATGTTTGAGGAGATGGTAGCCGGCATCCAGGAAGACACGCTGACGATGCTGCTGCACATCAACGTGCAGCGTGCGCCGGAGCGCCGCAGCGTGGCCACGCCCATGCGCGAGGGCCGCGGCGGCGAAGAGAACGCCGAGCCCGCCAAGAAGGCGCCCATCAAGGTGGACAAGTCTGTGGGCCGCAACGACCCGTGCCCCTGCGGCAGCGGGAAGAAGTATAAGAACTGCCATGGCAAGGAAGCGTAGCTTTTTTCAAACTCGCTTTTCCAGCACAACATAGTTGTGAATTTCGCGCCTTCGGGCGCGACCAAAGGGCTTTCCGGTCGCCCTTTGGAAACCTTCGGACCCAAAACCGTATAGGTGATGCATACAATTAAGTTTAGTTTAGGTGGTGATCTTTTGATTCAGCAATTCCAAGCCGAGCAGCGCATGAAGGAAATCGCTGCGATTTTAAAAGAGGCAGGTGACTCACTTTGACCTGGCTTCTCTAGAGAAGCAACTCGAAGAATTGCACCAGGACATGGCCTCGCCGGACTTCTGGAACGATGTGGACCGCGCCAACGACATCAACAAGCGCATCCGCACGCTGGAGGGCAAGGCAGACACATACAAGCGCCTGCAGGGCAAGGCCGAGGAGGCCGAGCTCATGCTGGAGCTGGCTTTTGAGCACAACGACGCCGAGATGCAGAACGAACTGGAAAGCGCGCTGGACGAGCTTTTGGAACAGGCGGACACGCTGCGGCTTACTACGGTTCTGCAAGGGCGCTACGACGCCAACAACGCCATTCTCTCGCTGCACGCCGGAGCCGGCGGCACCGAAAGCCAGGATTGGGTGCAGATGCTGTACCGCATGTACACCCGCTACTGCGAGCGCAAAGGCTACAGCGTGAAGGTGCTGGACTTTTTGCCCGGCGACGAGGCGGGCATTAAGAACGTGGCCTTCCTCGTGGAGGGCGACAATGCCTACGGCTTTTTGAAGGCTGAAAAGGGCGTGCACCGGTTGGTGCGCATTTCTCCCTTTGACGCTGCCGCCCGCCGCCACACGAGCTTCGCGTCGCTGGATGTGATGCCCGAGGTGGATAGCTCCGCCGAAATCGAGATTCGCCCCGAGGACCTGCGGGTGGACACCTATCGTTCCTCCGGCGCCGGCGGCCAGCACGTCAACAAGACCGAGTCCGCAATCCGCATCACGCATCTGCCCACGGGCTTTGTGACGGCCTGCCAAACCGAGCGCTCCCAGGTGCAAAACCGTGAAACCGCCATGAAGATGCTCATGAGCAAACTCGTTGAGAAGGCCGAACAGGAGCATCGTGACGAGATGGCCCGCGTGAAGGGCGAAGTCAAGAAGATCGAGTGGGGAAGCCAGATCCGTTCCTATGTGTTCTGCCCCTACACGATGGTCAAGGATCACCGCACCGGCGCGGAAACCGGCAACGTGGACGCCGTGATGGACGGCGAGCTGGACCTTTTCATCAACGAATACCTGCGCCAGTTCAGGGAGTAGGGAGAGTATGCTATGAGTAAATGGCTGGATATATCGGTGCCCTTAAGCCCTGAGCTGCCCGCGTGGCCGGGGGATCAGCCCTTTCGCCGGGAGCGCACCAGCGTCATCGGCGTGAACAACGCCCATGCCAACGTGTCGCTGCTTTCCATGAGCAGCCACTTCGGCACCCACGTGGATGCGCCGCTGCACTTCATAGAGGGCGGCCTGAACGTGGATCAGCTGGATGTGCAAACGCTGATGGGGCCTGCCTATGTGTTGGATTTAAGCGCGCTGACCGACAACATAAAGTCCGCCGACCTGGCCGGGCGCATCCCCGAGGGGTGTGAGCGCCTGCTGGTGCGCACGCGCAATTCGCGCTATCATGGCGACGGCGTGTTCCATAAGGATTTCATCGCCTTCACCGTGGACGCCATAGAGCTTCTGTTGACCGAAGGCGTCCGCCTGCTGGGCGTCGACGCCTATTCCATCGCGCCCTTTGGCGCATCCACGCCGGTGCACCGGGCTTTTCTTGGCGCGCCAGGCGCCATCGCGCTGGAAACCATCGATTTGAGCGCCGCGGAGGAAGGCTGGTATGACCTGGCTTGCCTGCCGCTTCGTGTTGCGGGCGGCGACGGCGCGCCGGCGCGGGCGCTGATTCGCCGCCGGGAGGATCGTACATGAACGGAAAGAAACTCAGCGCTTACATGTTGGGCGCGTTTATCAGCGTGGCGCTTTTCATCGTCGTCGTGTTTACAAGCTTCGAGCTCGTGGCCTTTAATGAAGGCATTTATGCCCGTGCCCAGCAGCAATATGGTCTCGACAAGATCACCGGGATCTCTCAGAGCGATCTGAAGGATGTGACGCATAAACTGCTGGAGTACTGCAAGGGCAACATCAAATCATTGAACATGCAGACAACCGTCAACGGCGAAATGCGCGAGGTGTTCGGCGAACGGGAGAAAGCGCACATGGTGGATGTTCAGAAGCTGTTTTTGGGCGGTTACGATATCCGCAACGGCGCGCTGATCGTCTTCCTGCTGCTGACGACGGCGCTGGTCAGCGTGGCCCGCAAAGACATTTACGGTGTGCTGGCCCGCAGCTGGCTGGCCACGATCTGCGTATTGGGCGTGCTGCTGGCGGCGCTGGGCGTGTATCTCATAATGAACTTCAGTGAGGCTTTTTACCAGTTCCACCTGATGTTCTTTGACAACGACCTGTGGCTTCTGGACCCGGATACCGAAGTGCTCATACAGATGCTTCCGGAGCAGTTCTTCTTCACTCTGGTGCGTTGGATCGTCATCGTTGCGGCGTCGTTGCTGGCGCTCCTCACCGGCGTTGCGCTCTTTGTGCGCCATCGCTGCAAAAAAGCCGCGAAGCGCCTGCCTGATCCCGAACATGTGGAAAGCTGACGCAACCATACTGGCCATAGAGACCTCCTGCGACGAGACGGCGGCGGCGGTGGTGCACGCCGGGCGGCAGGCGCTGTCCGACGTCGTGGCCACGCAGATCGACATCCACGCCCTCTATGGCGGCGTGGTGCCGGAGATCGCCTCGCGACAGCACGTGCAGGCCATCAGCACCGTGGCGGCGCAGGCCTTGGAACAGAGCGGCCTTGCGCTCAAGGATATCGACGCCATCGCCGTGACCCACGGGCCTGGCCTGGTGGGCGCGCTGCTGGTGGGCGTCAGCTTCGCAAAGGCCCTGGCCTGGGCGGCGGGCAAGCCGCTGGTCGCCGTGAACCACATCGAGGCCCACATCGCGGCCAACTATGTGGGGACGGATCTGCAGCCGCCCTTCCTGTGCCTGGTCGTCAGCGGCGGCCACACGGAGCTGCTGCACGTGACCGGTTACGGCCATGCCCACTTTCTGGGCGGCACGCTGGACGACGCCGCCGGCGAGGCCTTCGACAAGACCGCCCGCGTGCTGGGGCTGGGCTATCCCGGTGGCAAGAAGATCGACGAGCTGGCCGCAAACGGCAACCGCGACGCTTACGCGTTCCCGCGGGCCATGATCAAGGACGACAATTACGATTTCAGCTTCAGCGGCATGAAGACCGCTGTGCTGCAGCACTGCGCCCGCCATGGTGCGTCCAACGCCGCCGACATGGCGGCCAGCATACAGGGCGCCATCGTGGATGTGTTGGTGGAAAAGACCATGCGCGCCGCCCGCGCCCTGGCCGTGCACACCGTGGCCATGGCCGGAGGCGTTTCGGCCAACAGCGGCCTGCGTGCTGCCATGGAGGCTGCCTGTGCTCGCGAGGGGCTGGCGCTGCATGTACCGCCGCCGCGGCTGTGCACCGACAATGCGGTCATGGTGGCCGCTGCAGCATGGTTCCAGGCGCAGCGGGGCGAGTTTGCCGGTCTCACACTCAACGCCGACCCCGGCTTGGAGTTGGCCATGGAATCGTGTTAACCGACGATGGCATGATTTGACAACATGAATTTCACCAACCTGACATATCGTAGGATGTGTGCGGCGCAGGCGCGCAAAACCTTGCGCCGCGGCAATCCAAAGCTCTGCGGAGGCGCCCTGTGAAACGCATTCTCGCCTGGCTGATCGTAACCGTGCTGGCCCTAAGCGGCTGCGGCGCGGCAGAGTCCGCCGTAAAGGCGAACACCAATACCGAACTGGAAAACGGCATCAAGAGCCTGCGCATCGCCATCGACCCCGGTCATGGCGGCATAGATCGCGGCGCGTCCGGCACGAAGACCGGTGTGCATGAAGATGAATTGAACCTGGCCATCTCTCAACTGCTGGCCAAGAAGTTTATGCTGGCCGGCGCGGATGTGCTGCTGACCCGCACCACCGCCGATGTCGTATACGATGAAAAGGGCGATACGCTCAAGCGCCGCGACATGAACCACCGCTCCAAGGTGATACAGGAGCAGGATCCCCATGTCATGGTCAGCATCCACATGAACATGTATCCTAATTCCAAGTACAAAGGCGCACAGACCTTCTATGACAAGGGCAGCGAGGAGGGCCGCAAGCTGGCCCAGAGCATACAGCAGGCGCTGCGCGACGGCCTGCCCGGCGACAACAAGCGGGACATCAAGGTGGGCGACTACTTCGTGCTCAAGATCACCGAGCAGCCCTCGGCACTGGTGGAGTGCGGTTTTCTCTCCAACGCAGAGGAGGAGAAGAACCTGAGCAACCCGGATTATCAGCAGAAGGTTGCCGACTGCATTTTCAAGGGAATCTGCTCTTATTTGGGCGTGCAGTAACGGGACATGGAGTGATTACACCCCCAGTTATATGGTATAATGCCATATTAACCTTGGGGGTGTTTGTGTATGATAGCGATCCTTTGGGCTAGCCCCAACGACAACGGGCTGACGGCGGCGTGCGTGGAGGCGGCCAAGACCGGCGTGGCGCAGGCCGGCTTTACCTTTGAAGCCTATAAGCTGACCGAGCTGGGCCTGCGGGCCTGCCAGCAGTGCG
>JAEZSC010000102.1 GCA_023422005.1 Bacillota bacterium
AGGGCAAGCGCGTGCTGGTGGCCGAGGACAACGATTTAAGCCGTCTGATGATGCAGGAGGTGCTCTCCCCCACCGGCGCAAAACTGACCATCGCAGAAAACGGCCTGCAGGCGGTCAACCGCGTCGTCTACGAAAAGCAGGATTACGACCTGATATTGATGGACCTGCAAATGCCGGAAATGGATGGGCAGGAAGCGGCGCGCATCATCCGCAGCCGCCGTAAGGACGTCTACATCCCCATCATCGCGCTTACGGCCAACGCCTTTGCCGACGACATGAAGACCAGCCTGAACAGCGGCATGGACGGCTTTTTGACCAAACCGCTGGACATCTCCACGCTGCTGGAGACGATGAAGCGCGTGTTCGCAGGCGGCCCGCTGCAAAGCGTAGTGCCCCAGCCGCAAGCCGTGCAGGAAAGCCCTTGCCTGGACACGGCGGCAGGCCTGAAGCGCCTGATGAACAATGTACCTCTATATCGGCGTATGCTGTTGCGCACATTGGAAGACAAACCGTCGGAGGAGCTTAAGCGGCAGTATGATTCCGGCGACCGCGAAGCGGCCATGCGGGTGCTGCACACGCTGAAGGGCACCGCTGCCACACTGGGCTTGATGGCCTTAAGCGACCAGGCCGCTCTGATGGAGTCCACGATGAAACTGGGAGAGGACAAAGCCATGTTGACCATGGCGACGCAACTGCAGGACCGTCTGCAAGACGCTCACGAGGCCATACGGCGATACCTTTCGGGAGCAGACTGACCAGGAAAAGGAATTGTTATGGACACCCAAACCATTGTCCGCTGGGCAAATGCGGAAGACGCAGCGTACTTGTCGAAGATGAACGAGGAATTCAACGAATGCCCAAGGCTTGAGCAGGACATCCGCGACGCCTTGGCAGCCGGTGGCGAACTGGTGGCCGTGGCGCTGCTGGATGGCGCCCATGCCGGGTTTGCCTGCGCGCAGTTGCAGCGCTCGTTCTGCTATGACCGGCCGGAGGCGTTCATCACCGAGCTGTATGTGCGCGAGGAATTCCGCCGCAGAGGCGCGGCCACGGCGCTGCTGCTGTTCCTGGAGAGGGAACTGCTGCGCAGAGGCGCCGACCATGTGCACCTGGAAACCGGCGAAGGCAACGCCACCGCTCGGAGGCTGTATGATCGGTGCGGTTATCGGCAGAGAAAAGTAGTTGCGCTGAGCAAAAATCTTGCACAGCGCAACTCGGGTTCACTGAACTGATCCCGTTTTTCCTACCTTATGGTAAAAGTATAGACGGCGGTGTTGCCGGCCTTGTCCGTTGCTGTCACGGTATATTTGCCCTTTGCGGTGAAAGCGTTGGTCGTCGGCCAGGTTAATGCCTTCCCGTCTTTCTTAATCGTTTTCGCCGACAGCGCGGCGTCGCTCACTGTCACCAGCACCTTGCCCGACACCGTGCCGTTCTGAGGCACGGTTTTGCCAGCAGATGTCTTAACGACGACTTTAGGGGCGGTTTTGTCCACGCTAAAGGCGAACGACGTCACGTTCCCAGCCTTATCTGTAGCCGTAACGACATACTGGCCGTCCGTGGAGAACGCGTTGGTGCTGGGCCATGCGATGGTTACACCGTTCTTTTTCACAGTCTTAGCGGTAAGGTTGGCGTCGGTCACGGTCACCTTTACCGTCAATTTTTGATGGGAGTTCGCCGCGACGGTCTTGCCGTCTGTCGTCTTTGCCGCGATCACAGGCTTGATCTTGTCCACCGTGAAGATGAATGTCCCCACGTTCCCCGCCTTGTCCGTCGCTGTGATCTCGTATTTAGCGCTGGCCGTGAATACACCGGCGCTGGGCCACGCGATGGTCACACCGTTCTTCTTCACCGTCTTGGTTAAAAGGTTCGCGTCGGTCACCGTCACAGTCACAGTGAGCTTTTTATGGGTTGCCCATGCCACCGCTTTGCCGTCGGATGTCTTGGCTGTGATCACAGGCTTGGTTTTATCCACCGTGAAGGTGAAGGTTGCCACGTTTCCGGCTTTGTCCGTGGCCGTAATGGCATATTGCCCATCTGCCGAGAACGCGTTGGCGCTGGGCCACGAGATGGCCACGCCGTTCTTCTTCACTGCCTTGGTTAGCAGGTTGGCGTCGGTCACAGTCACTGTCACCATCAACTTCTTGAAGGTGCCGGCAACCACAGCCTTGCCATCGGATGTCTTGGCTGTGATCACAGGCTTGGTTTTATCCACCGTGAAGGTGAAGGTTGCCACGTTTCCGGCTTTGTCCGTGGCCGTAACGGCATATTGCCCATCTGCCGAGAACGCGTTGGCGCTGGGCCACGCGATGGTCACGCCGTTCTTCTTCACAGCCTTGGTTAGCAGGTTCGCGTCGGTCACGGTCACTGTCGCCGTCAACTTCTTGAAGGTGCCGGCAACCACAGCCTTGCCGTCGGACGTTTTGGCAGCAATTACAGGCTTGGTCTTATCCACCGCAAAGGTGAAGGTCGCCACGTTTCCGGCTTTGTCCGTGGCCGTAACGGCATACTGCCCATCTGCCGAGAACGCGTTGGCGCTGGGCCACGCGATGGCCACGCCGTTCTTCTTCACGGCCTTTGTAGAAAAGTTGGTGTCGGTCACAGTCACCGTCGCCGTCAGCTTCTGGTAAGATCCTGCCGCCACCGTCTTGCCGTCGGATGTCTTGACAGTGATTACCGGCTTGGTTTTATCTACCTTGAAGGAACGTGTAGTGACATTCCCAGCCTCATCCTCGGCCGTTATCACGTAAGAGCCGTCGGCGGAGAAGACATTGCTGGAGGGCCATGCGATGGTCACATTGTCCTTTTTAGCCGTCTTCGTTACGGGATTGGTGTCTGTGACGGTGACCGTCACAGAGGTGTTGCAGAAAGCGCCGTTGTTCAAAACGGTACCGGACGCGTTCTTCAGCACGATGGATGGCGGCGTGGTGTCCGACGACGGATCCGCAGGCACGGTGAAGGCATTGATGCATACGTCATACGGAAACGAAATGAGGTCCGTCCAGGCACCTCCGCTGCTGGAAACATAGCTCTGGCCGGCAGCGAACGTGGCGCCGGTTGAATAATTACTCACAGCCGCCTCGACTGGAATGGGGTAATTGTACCCAGGTGTATTGATCTGCACGATGATCTCGAACTTCTGATTGGCCTCCAGGTTCACCGGGCTGGTCATCGAGATCTTTTGATAACCTGCATTGGCTGCGGTTCCACTCTGCGGCGTCTGCCATACATTTACATACTGCCCGGAGGCCGCATCGTATCGGGTGACATAGATGTTGTAGCTGGCGCCGTCCGCTGAGAAAAACAGGCCTACGCTGTTCAGCGTTTCCGGCGCTGCCGAAGTGAACACCGACTTCATCCAGGCATTCTCTTTTCCATACCCCACGGCGTAAATCATGCCAAGATCGACATAGGTATACAGCTTCTCATCTGCAACCGGAGGCATCAGCTCGAAGGCGTTGGCTTCCGCAGACAGCGACTGGTCCGCGTAGGAAAGCCAGAAGTACCCTCTGCTGCTCCCGCCGCCCGCTTGCGTACCCCAGTTGGTGCCCCAGCTGTTCTTGACCAGCCAGGCGCCGTTCTGGCCGGGGTTGACGGTGAAATTGGATGCGGAATAGTTGTCGTCCCAGCCAACCAGCGTAACCGCATGGTTTGGGGTAACCGCAGAATCGCAATTATATGCTCCGGTGCTTGCATTGTAATATCGGCTTTGCTCATATGTATCTGCTGGAGCGTGATAGGATATTTCTATCGCGCCCTTGTCCATCAGCGTGGCTTTCCATTCGTCGGCTGTATACAGTGTGTTCCATTGCTTTAGGGAATAATTGGGCTTATGAACTGGGGAGGGCACGGCGCCGCCATAGAGCGCCTGATCCTCCCTCACCGGGCTGGTGCCCCGGGCTAAAAGCGCGGCCGCTTTATATGAGTTGCCACCCAGATTGAACACCGAGCCGCTCGTCCGTTTCGTAAAGGCAGGCAGACCGTTATGGGATTCATATGCGAAATAAGCCAACTGCCACTCGGAGAAGTCCGGCGAAGCAATCAGCCCATCGCTCTTTGCGATGCTCTCCGCCGATGCCAGAGCCGCAAAGGCCCAACATGTCCCATAGCTGCCCTGATCCTTGACTGGTGTCATCCGGCTCTGGGCAACCAGGCTGTATGCCGAAGGCAGCACACCGCGTGTGTCCGGCCTGTGGAACGAAGCCGTGCCGCTGTGGTCGGTCGTGAATGGCGGGGGCACGTACCCACCGTCACCGACTGGCATGGATACGACCGTTGGCGCCTCGACAGGGTCCTGCGCCAGGGCCACCGTCGGCAGCAGTGCCACCATACCCAGGCAAAGTACCAAAGCCAGGAAAACCATCACATGCCTTTTCATAACTACCTCAAGATAATATTATTCTAGAATGGAGATACCCGGCAAAAGGTTTGCGAAACATACAACCTATGAGAACCCTGGGTTCAATATGAAAAAGACCTTTCAGTTGACGCTGAAAGGTCTATAGGAGTATCCCTTAAAACTCCATGCCCACATTGTAGTGCCGGAACCAATGGTCCAGCTGCACCAGATAGGCCACCAACTGCGGTCGGGCCATCAGCTGTCCGAACCACGTAAGGTTCTGCAGATTGCCGATGTCCACCAGGATGTCCTTGCGCAGCAGCGTGTGCAGCGCCGACGACGGGTCTTCCAGCACCTGCTTGAGCTGCGCTGTCACCAGCTGCTCGTAGAGCGGATCATGGGTCTTGGGGTAAGGGCTCTTCTTGCGGTGCAGTACCGATTCGGGCAGCAGGTCTTCGCTTGCGTCCCGCAGCACGGCTTTCTCCACGTTGTCCCGGCGCTTGATATCCCATGGGATGTTGAAGACGTACTCGGCAATCCGGTGATCGGCGAAAGGCACGCGGACTTCCAGCGCCGATGCCATGGACATGCGATCCTTGCGTTCCAGCAGCGAGTGCATGAACCACATTATGCTGGCATGGCTGATCTGGCGCAGCACGCGGTCACGGTCACTCTCGCCATCCAGCACCGGGCATTCGGCCAGGCTGCGCCGGAACACGCCGTCGATGTAGGCCTCACCGTCTTTCGGGCGGATGATGCCCGCGTTGAACAGGCTGGAACGCATGCCCAGCGAATGAATCCACGGGAAGCCCGTGAGCTCCTGCGGCGGATTGGCGAACCAAGGATAGCCGCCGAAGATCTCGTCGGCGCACTCACCGGAAAGGCCCACCGTGTGCCGCCGCTTGATCAGGCTGCAATAATACAGCAGCGATGCGTCCACGTCTCCCATGCCGGGCATGTCGCGGAAGGCCGCGGCATCCCGCAGCAGCGCGGCCTCATCCTCAGAGGAAGCCGTGAGGATCGTGTGACGGCTGCCTATGTATTCGGCCACGGCGCTGGCGTAGGCATCGTCGCTGTTGGGCTGAAAGGGCGTGGCGCGGAAGTGCTCACGGTTGCCTTCATGCTCGAAGGAATAGGTATCCAGCTCCTTACCCTGGGCGTGCAGGTGCCGCGCGGCCACCGAGGAGATGATCGAGGAATCCAGCCCGCCGGACAGCAGCGTGCACAGCGGCACGTCGCTTACCAACTGGCGGGTGATGGCGTCGCGCACCAGCTCGCCCACCTGGCGTACGGTGTCCTCGGGGCTGTCGCGGTGCTCGCGGGCCTGCAGTTGCCAATAGGGGCGGCTGTACACCGTACCATCACACTGCACCTCCATGCACCAGCCGGGCAGCAGCTCATGCACATCGCGGAACACGCCGCTGCCGGGGATGCGCGTGGGCAGCAGGTACACCAGCTGCCACAGGCCTTCCCGGTCCAGCCGGGGCGTGAAGCCTGGATAGCAGAACAGCGCTTTGATCTCCGAGGCAAAAACGAAATCGCCGTCGTGTTTGGCGTAGAACAGGGGCTTCACGCCCATGCGGTCGCGGGCCAGGAACACGCGCTGCAGACGCGCGTCATATATAGCGAAAGCGAAGATGCCGTTGAGCTGCTCCAGGCACGCCGCGCCCCAGGCCATGTAGCTGGCCAACAGCACCTCGGTGTCGCAGTTCGTGGAAAACAGAAAGCCCATGCCCTCCAGCTCCCGGCGCAGTTGGGCGGTGTTGTAGAGCTCGCCGTTGTAGATGATCGTATAGTCGCAGCCCCAGCGGCTGCGCGTCATGGGCTGCAGACCGTTGGCCGGGTCTATGACCGACAGGCGGTTATGGGCCAGGCTGACCCGGTCGGCGTCAAAGATGCCGGTCTGATCCGGCCCGCGGTGCCTGAGCGCCTTGTTCATGGCCTCGGCCGCGGCGTGGCGCCGCTCTGGGGCCAGTGCGCCGCCGATGATGCCCGCGATGGAACACATGGACGTCCCTCCTCATCATTGGCCAGCGCGCATCCAGGCTCCGCCGGCCTATTCAACAGAATATGACGCGCCGCCACCGGCTGTTCCGTATAGACGGTTTATGGCTTTTTCCACAAAATGGGAACGTTTACGCATCGCTTTATATATGGTAAAATGCCCAATGGAAACATATGGCAAAGGAGGCAGCGCGATGCAGTTCGGTCATTTCGATGACGGGCGCAAGGAGTACGTCATCACCACGCCCAGGACGCCCTACCCCTGGATCAATTACCTGGGGTCGGAAAACTTCTTCGGCATCATCTCCAACACCGCCGGGGGCTACTGCTTCTATAAGGACGCCCGGCTGCGCCGGGTCACCCGCTACCGCTACAACAACACGCCCATCGACTTGGGCGGGCGGTATTTCTACATCGCGGATGGCGACGACTATTGGACGCCGGGCTGGATGCCGGTCAAGCGGGAGCTGGACTTTTACGAGTGCCGCCATGGCCTGGGCTACACGTCCATCACAGGCGAGCGCGGCGGTGTGCGCGTGAACCAGCATGCCTTTGTACCGCTAGGCAGCAACGCCGAAGTGCACGCCGTCACCGTGCGCAACGTTTCCCCCGCCGCCAAGCGGCTCAAGCTGTTCTCCTATGTGGAGTTCTGCCTGTGGAACGCGCTGGACGACATGACCAACTTCCAGCGCAACTTCTCCACCGGCGAGGTGGAGGTGGACGGCTCCACGATCTACCACAAGACCGAATACCGGGAACGCCGCGACCACTACGCCTTCTGCAGCGTCAATGCCGAGGTCGCCGGCTTCGACACCGACCGCGAGAGCTTCCTGGGCCTGTACAACGGCCCCGAAGCCCCCGACGCCGTGCGCGAGGGCAAACCGCGCAACACGGTGGCCAGCGGCTGGTCGCCCATTGCCTCCCACTGCGTGGAGCTGGACCTGGCCCCCGGCGAGCAGCGCCAGCTGATCTTTGTGCTGGGCTATGTGGAGAACCCCCAGGACGAGAAGTGGGAGCGGCCCGGTGTCATCAACAAAGCCCGCGCCCGCGAGCTCATCGCCCGTTTCTCCACGCCGCAGGCCGTGACCGACGCCCTGGCGGCACTGGCCGCTTATTGGGACGACCTGCTGGGCAAATACGCGCTCAAGAGCGGCGACGACAAACTGGACCGCATGGTCAACATCTGGAACCCCTACCAATGCATGGTCACCTTCAACATGAGCCGCAGCGCCAGCTACTTCGAGAGCGGCATCGGCCGCGGCCTGGGCTTCCGCGACAGCAGCCAGGACCTGCTGGGCTTCGTGCACCAGATCCCAACCCGCGCCCGGGAGCGCATACTGGACATCGCTGCCACGCAGTTTGAGGACGGCGGCGCGTACCACCAGTATCAGCCGTTGACCAAGAAGGGTAACTTCGACGTGGGCGGCGGCTTCAACGACGACCCGCTTTGGTTGATTCTGGGCACATCCGCCTATATCAAGGAGACCGGCGACTGGAGCATACTGGACGAGCATGTGGGCTTCGATTGCCGAGACGACAACAAAGCGCCGCTGCTGGAGCACCTGCGCCGCAGCTTCCACCACGTGCCCAACAACCTGGGCCCCCACGGCCTGCCGCTGATTGGCCGGGCTGACTGGAACGACTGCCTGAACCTGAACTGCTTCTCCTCGACACCGGACGAGAGCTTCCAGACCTACGGCAATCCCGACGGCCGCGTGGCGGAGTCGGTGTTCATCGCGGGCATGTTCGTGTACATCGGGCCGGATTATGCTGAGATTCTGCGCCGCAAGGGTTTTGACACCGAGGCCGAAGAGGCGCTGGCTCTGGTGGACCGCATGCGGGCCACCACCATAGAGCACGGCTTCGACGGCGACTGGTTCCTGCGAACCTACGACGCCTATGGCAACAAGGTGGGCAGCCATGAGAACGAGGAAGCCCAGATCTTCATCGAACCCCAAGGCTTCTGCGTGATGGCAGGCATCGGCGTGCCCGAAGGGCTGGCCCACAAGGCGCTTGCCGCCGTGGAGCAGCGCCTGGACACCCCATACGGCGTGGTCCTCAACAACCCGCCCTTCACCCGCTACCATCTGGAACTGGGCGAGATCACCAGCTATCCCCCGGGTTACAAGGAGAACGCCGGCATCTTCTGCCACAACAACCCGTGGATCATGATGGCCGAGACGGTTCTGGGCCGCGGCGACCGCGCCTTCGCCTATTACCGCAAGATCGCACCGGCCTATCTGGAGGAGATATCCGAGATACACCGCACCGAGCCATATGTGTATGCACAGATGGTGGCCGGCAAGGACGCCGTGCGCCACGGCGAGGCCAAGAACTCGTGGCTGACCGGCACCGCCGCATGGAACTATGTGGCCATTACCCAGTCCATCCTGGGCATCAAGCCCGGCTGGGATGGCCTGACCGTGGACCCGTGCATTCCCGCCGGCTGGGACGGCTTCACGGTGACCCGTAAGTATCGCGGCGCAACCTACCGTATCACCTTCGACAACGCCGCCCATGTGTCCAAGGGCGTCAAGACCGTCACCGTGGATGGCCGCACCGTGCCAGGCAACGTGCTGCCGGTTTTCGATGGCGGCGAGCACGAGGTCATCGTGACGATGGGCTGACGCTCCCTTTCCATGCCATCCTCTAAAAGGCCCGGTTCGCCGCTCTCCCCGCGGCGGGCCGGGCCTCTCCGATGCTTTTCATATTGTCAAAATCATATTCAATGATAAAATGAAGTGGTATCAAAGTAACCACATAGGACGGTAACGGTCGGCCATGGACAACATCCTGATCCGCAACATCCGCCACACCTGCCGCAACCGGCTAATCGCGGCAATACCTCTGCTGGTAGTCGGTATCGCCCTGATCGGGTGGCTTGTAGGCAACGGCCTAATAGCCGCCGTCTTCCACCGGGCGATGCCATTTGACCTGGCATCGCTCAATGTGGACGCGCTGGGCGCCCGTGAATCAGTCGGACAGATTCATTTACCCGTGCAGACGATCTCGCTGGCGCTCCCAGCCGGCTACTATCAAGACTCCGGGTTGTCCTATACCGATGGAGAGGCGGCCACGGCAGATTACTATCTGATCACACAGCAGGCAAACGGGCTGTTCCTTTTCATTGTCGTGGATCATGAAACGTATCAGGCCCTGGCCGGCTTACCGGCGCACAGGTTCATCGGCTGTCTGCGCAGGCCGTCGCCTGCTTTGATCGAATACCTGAAAAAGGAGTACGCTCAGGAAGGCATCGAATACGACGAATGGATGAGCACGCTGACCGCGTACCAATTGGATACGACGCGCAGAGGCTCGGCCTACGGCCTGCTGCTGCTGGCGTTGGCGCTGGCGTGCACGGCAGGAGGCGCTTTGCTGTTGTGGACTGGTCTTCTGCCACTTCTGGACCCTCACAGCCACAGCGTCTACCAACGGCTGCAGAACTGGGGAGACGCCGATGTGGCGCCGGCGCGCATCCAGCAGGAAGTGGATGAGGAGAGCGTGGGCTATTACACGTATCCCCGGCGATATCTTTTGCTGACCTCGGGATGGCTGCTGCAAGGCAATGCCTTCTCTGTACGCATCTATCGCAGCAGCGAGATCATATGGGCATACAACACCAAGAACGTGCAGTCTTTTGACGATGTCCCTACAGACCGGAGCCATATCAACATCTGTTTTGCCGGCAAGCGCCTCAGATGCCCGATGCGCATTGACCTGTGCCAAAAACTGCTGCAGGACTTGATGGTACGGTATCCCGGCGCAATCTATGGATATACCGCAGAGCGGGAGGCGGCTTGGCGGACAAACCCGGCCACCTTCGCGGATACAGTTCGCAAGACCGCCCAGGTCTGAGGGCGAGATGTGCCCATGAGAACGGGATAGATCAGCGGCATACTTGCCTTCAAACAGAACGAAGAGGTTCAGCCGGTGCTCAGCCCCTTCGTTTTGCATGCACATTCCTGATTTGACAAAAATCTATCAATTTATACAGTGGTAGACAAGGGAATTTGGAAGCGGCGTCACTTTTCCTCGCCAAAGGGTTATGCTAAGATATATGATGTTCATTTTAAAATGGGGGAGGATTGGACTATATTCAACCAAACTCCAAAAATGAACGTTTGAAATGTTCAAAAATTAAATTTATCATATTCCGGAGGAAGCAATGGGCAACAAAAAGTCCAAAGTAGCCATCATCGGCGCAGGTTTTGTAGGCGCCGCCACCGCTTATACGATAGCGGTGAACCAACTGGTCAGCGAAATCGTGCTGATTGACGTCATGCGCGACAAGGCCATCGGCGAGGCCATGGATGTCAGCCACGGACTGTCCCACATCGGCCAGATGAAGATCCACGCCGGCGATTACAGCGATTGCGCCGACTGCGATGTCATCATCGTGACCGCCGGCCTCAACCGCAAGCCCGGCGAGACCCGCCTGGACCTGGCCAACAAGAACGTCCCCATTGCCCGCACGATCACCGACAACATCATGAAGTATTACACCCGCGGCGTCATCCTCGTGGTGGCCAACCCGGTGGATATCCTGACCTATCTCATCCAGAAATGGTCCGGCCTGCCGTTGGGCCGCGTCATGGGCACCGGCACCGCGCTGGACAGCGCGCGTTTCCGTTATAGCCTGAGCTCCCGCCTGGGCGTGGACATCCAGAACGTGCACGCCTACATGATAGGCGAACACGGCGATGCCCAGCTGCCCATTTGGAGCGCCGGCAGCGTGTCCTGCCAGGGCATCGATGAATTTTGCGCCCATGCCGGCATCCCCATGGGGCCGCAGGAGAAGGCCGCCATCGTTACCGAAGTCAAGAACGCCGGCGCCGAAGTCATCAAGAACAAGGGCGCGACCTATTATGCCATCGCTTCGGTCGTCTCTTCCATCGTGGAGACGCTGCTCAAGGACAAGAACACGATCCGCACCGTGTGCAGCGTCATCGATGGCCCCTACGGCATCCATGATCTGGCACTCAGCTTGCCCTCCATTGTGAACCACAACGGTGTGAGCTCTGTGCTGAACCTGACACTGACCGATGAGGAAATGGCCAACCTGGCTAGCTGCGCCAAAAAGATGCGCGATTTTCTCGACCAGGTCAATGTCAACGGATAAAGTGTGATAACAAATTGATCGGAGGTATCTTATGAACATCAAGGAACTGGCCATGCAGAAGCATGCCGAATGGAAGGGCAAGATCGAAGTCATCAGCGCAGTGCCGGTGAAGAACCGCGATGATCTGTCCGTGGCTTACACGCCCGGCGTGGCAGAACCCTGCCTGGCCATACAGAAGGATGTGGATCTTTCCTACACGCTGACCCGCCGCTGGAACCTGGTGGCTGTGGTGACCGACGGCACCGCCGTGCTGGGCCTGGGCGACATTGGCCCCGAAGCCGGCATGCCGGTCATGGAAGGCAAATGCGTGCTGTTCAAGACCTTCGGCGACGTGGACGCCTTCCCGCTTTGCATCCGCTCCAAGGATGTGGATGACATCGTGAACACCGTGCGCCTGCTGGCCGGCAGCTTCGGCGGCGTCAACCTGGAAGACATCTCCGCCCCCCGCTGCTTTGAAATCGAGCGCCGTCTGAAGGAAGTGTGCGACATCCCGATCTTCCACGACGACCAGCACGGCACCGCCGTCGTCACCGTGGCAGCCATGATCAACGCCCTGAAGCTGACCAAGAAGGACATCAAAGAAATCGAAGTCGTCGTAAACGGCTCCGGCGCCGCAGGCATCGCCGTAACACGCCTGCTGATGTCCATGGGCCTCAAGAAGGTTATCCTGTGCGACACCAAGGGCGCCATCTGGGAAGGCCGCGACAACCTGAACTCCGAAAAGGCCGAGATGGCCAAGATCTCCAACCTGCATAAGAAGAAGGGTTCCCTGGCCGATGTGCTGGTGGGCGCCGATGTGTTCATCGGCCTGTCCGCGCCCAACTGCGTGACCGAGGACATGGTACGCACCATGGCTCGCGACCCAATCATCTTCCCCATGGCCAACCCGGTGCCGGAGATCTTGCCAGAACTGGCCAAGGCCGCCGGCGCTTCCGTCGTGGGCACCGGCCGTTCGGACTTCGCCAACCAGATCAACAACGTTCTGGCCTTCCCCGGCATATTCCGCGGCGCTCTGGACGTACGCGCCAGCGACATCAACGAGGAAATGAAGATCGCCGCTGCCTACGCCATCGCGAGCCTGATCACCGATGAGGAGCTCAACGCTGATTACGTGATCCCCGCCCCCTTCGACAATCGCGTTGGCCCGGCCGTGGCCAAGGCAGTCAGCGAAGCCGCCCGCAAGAGCGGCGTAGCCCGAATCTAAGTTTTATAACCGGGAAGGCTGGAAGAATCATTCTTCCGGCCTTCTTTTTCTATACAACAGGCCACTTAGGATATATCATGGAATATATGCTTGACGTGTTTTTGTTTGTATCAACCTTCATCGCCTACTTCGTAAAAGGCATCACCGGTTTCGGGAACACACTGGTCATGGGCTCGCTGTTCTCCTTTGTAGTGCCCAACCGGCTGACGACGCCGGTTGATCTGCTGTTCAGCCTCCCCACCAACGCCTACATGGCGTGGCGGGAGCGCAAAAGCCTGTCGCTGAAGACCGCGCTGCCATTGGCCGGGCTGCTGCTGGTGGGCATACTGCCCGGCGTGTTTCTGCTCAAAACCGGCAATGACTGGGTGCTAAAGGCCATTTTGGGCGCTGTCATCATGGGCCTGGCGCTGGAGATGCTGCTGCGCAGACCCATGCAAGGGGAACAGAAGAAAGCCAGCGTGGTCTCTTTGGCCCTCATCGGCCTGCTTTCCGGCGTATTGGTGGGCATGTATGGCATCGGCGCGCTGCTGGTGACCTATATCAATCGGATTACCCAGAACCGAAGCCAGTTCCGGGCCAACACGTGCTTCATATTCCTGACCGAAAACATCTTCCGGGTGGTGCTGTACGCCGCGACCGGTCTGCTGACCAAGGAAGTGCTGCTGCTGGCGCTGACGCTGGCCCCCGCGGTGGCGTTGGGCATGTTCGTAGGCATCAAGGTGGATAAAAGGCTCAACGAGAAGGCGGTGCGGTATACGATCATCGGCCTGCTGCTGCTCAGCGGCGCTACGCTGCTGGTCAAGAGCTTGTTCTTTCATTGACATTGCTTTGCCGTAACCGGTATATGGAGGGATTAGCATGAAACTGGGCAGCTATGACGACCGCCAGGCGAGGGCGCCCCAGACGATGCCGCTGACGGCGGACGCCTTCGCCGACCATGGCGCAACGGAAGTGACCTGGCTGGGCGCGGCGGGCGTACTGATCAACTGCCGCGGAACCGTGCTGATGATCGACCCGGTGCTGTCCATCCTGAGCGACGATCCTGCCGTCAGCGAGATCGGGGAACCGCTGCTGGCGGAGCCGCCCATCGCCGCCGTGGACGTACCAATGCTGGATGCCGTGCTCTATACCCATGCCGACAGCGACCACCTGGGCCCTCTCACCGCCCCGGCGCTGCTGCGCACCGGCGCGGCCTATCACGGCACGCCGCTCGTAAATCGGGAGCTCGGCTGTCTGGGTATCCCGGGCGGCAGGCGGACGGCTCACAGCACGGGCGACGTGTTCACCGTCGGCCCGATGGAGATCACGGTGACGCCGGCCTTCCACCCGCACCAGCTGGAACGCATGGATTTCAGCGGCTACTTTGCCGGCGACGACTGCTGCGGATACCGCGTCGCCACGCCGGACGGCGTCATATGGATTCCCGGCGACACGCTGCTGCTGCCGGAGCACCTGCGGATGACCGACGTGGACGTGCTCTTTTGGGACATCGGCGACGACACATGGCACTATGGGCTGGACGGCGCCATCGGGTTGGCCAACGTGCTGGAGCAAGCCGAACTGATCCTGTTCCACTTCGGCACATTCTACGGCCCGGACAAGCCCTGGCACAACGCCAACCCCGCCAGCGCCCAAGGCCGGCTTCGCCGGCCGGAGAGGCTGCATGCGTTAGCGCCTGGGGAAAGGTACAACTTGATAAAATAAGTGAACGAGCCCGAAGGAACAAGCCTGTGACATTCGCCGCAGGCTTGTTTGTACATGAGTATTGAGAATTATCAGTACTGCCTTATCCCGGAGGCCAGCCCAGTTCCCTGCCACCCAAAATATGCACATGCAAATGCTCCACGCTCTGCCCGCCGTCGGAGCCGGTGTTTACGACCAGGCGAAAGCCTTTGGCGTCCAGCCCCTCCTGCCGGGCGATGGCAGCGGCGGCCTGCATCACGCGCTCCAGCATGCCGGGCACGGCGCCGGCCTGCAGCACATTGTCCACGTGCTGCTTGGGAACCACGAGGATGTGCGTGGGCGCGGCGGGGTGGATGTCGCGGAAGGCGAACACCTCGTCGTCCTCATACACCTTAGAGGACGGTATCGCGCCGGACGCGATCTTGCAGAAGATGCAGTTGTCCATGTCCTGACCCTCTTTTCTCTGTATGTCAGACCGGTAAACCGGTCATTCCCTCCCCATCAAGCGCCGTCAGTCTCACCGGCAATATATTGCCGGCAGCGTCCGCAACCGGCGCAAGCACCTCAATATAGTTGGCCGTATACCCCCGGGATAGGCCCTCGGGCTCGCACTCCTCAAAGAGCACTTCGGCCACCTGCCCCAAGCGCGCCTTGCGGAAGGCTTCGCTGCCGGGGGCGGCAGCGGCCTGCATGGCGGTGGCTCGGGCTTCCTTGATGGCCTTGGGCACCTGGCCGGGCATGTCCGCGGCGGGAGTGCCGCTGCGCCGGGAGTACGGGAACACATGCACCTTCAGGAACCTCTGCTCCGCGGCAAAGGCCGCCGATTGGGCGAACTCCTCCTCGGTCTCACCGGGAAAGCCCACGATGATGTCGGTCGTCACCGACGCGTCGGGGAAGGCTTCACGGATCAGTGCCAGCTTGCGGGCATATTCGGCGGCGGTATAGCGCCGGCCCATGCGGGCAAGCGTGGCGTCGCAGCCGCTCTGCAGTGAAAGATGGAAGTGCGGGCAGAAGGCCGGAATCGCCGCCAGGCTGGCCAGCAGCACACCATCGATGGCGTCGGGCTCCAGCGATCCCAGCCGCACTCGCCGGATTCCCGGCGCGCTGGCCGCAGCCACGGCTTCGGCCAGCGTACCCTCGGGCAAATCGCTGCCATAACGGGCCAGGTTGATGCCCACGAGCACGATCTCCGCGAAGCCCCGCTTGGCCAGCGTCCGCGCCTCAGCTGCGATGCTCTCCAAGGGCCGGCTGCGGGGCAAGCCCCGCACATGGGGGATCACGCAATAGGCACAGAAGGCGTCGCAGCCATCCTCTATCTTCACGACCGCCCGCGTATGCCCCTGCTGTGTGGCGGCGGCCATGTCCTCATAGGCCAGGCCGGGGTTGCTCAGGGCCGTGAAGTCGCTATGGCCTTCCAGCGCGCTGTGAGCCACTGCCACGATGCCGGCGCGTTCGGCCGTGCCGTGCACGGCGGACACGCCGCTCAGCGCGCCCACGGCCTGTGGGTCCCGTTGGGCATAGCATCCGGTGGCCACCACCGCCGCGCCGGGGTGCAGGCGGGAGAGCTTGCGCAGCGTCTGGCGGCTCTTGCGCTCGGCCTCGGCGGTCACGGCGCACGTGTTCACGATGTACACATCGGCCTCGCCGCCCTCGGGCGCGATGTCAAAGCCCGCGGCCCGCAGCGCTTCTTCCATGGCGCGGGAGTCGTACCAGTTGACCTTGCAGCCCAGCGTCACCAGAGCCGCCCGCTTGCGCCCGCCCACGGGGCTTATTTTCCGGGCTTGCGGGCGGTCATGGCCACCCACTCGCCCATCCTGTTCACGTTCAGCACTTCAAAACCGGCGGCTCTCAGAGCCTCGTCCACGGCCTGCTCCCGGGCGCGTATGATGCCCGAGCACAGGAACAACCCTTCAGGTGGCAAATGATCAAAGGCGTCTTGAGCCATAAGCACGATGACCTCTGCGATGATGTTGGCCACGATGAGGTCCGGCTGGCCTTCCAACCCCTTCATCAGGTCGCCCTCACGCACGTCCACGATGCCTTGCACGCCGTTGAGCTCGCTGTTGATGCGCGCTGCGCTGACGGCCACGGAGTCGCGATCCACGGCCACAGCATGGCTGGCGCCCAGCAGCGCCGCCGCCACGGCCAGAATACCCGTGCCGCAGCCGATGTCCCACACGAGCATGCCAGGCTGCACCACCGTCTCCAACGCCTCCAGACACATGAAGGTCGTCTCATGGGTGCCGGTGCCAAAGGCCATACCTGGGTCCATCTTGAGCACCTTGCGCGCTCCGGCATCCGCCTTCTCCCATACCGGCAGCACCAGCAGCCGCTCACCGACCGGGAAGGGCTTGTAATACTGCTTCCAGTTGTTCTCCCAGTCCTCATCCCGCACGTCGCCGGTGGACACGGTCAGAGAACCGATGTCATATTCCAGCGCCAGCGCCGACAGATCGGCCAGCCGCGCGCGTATGAAGGCCAGCGTGTCGGCCAGCTTGCCGTCCACGGGATACCACGCGGTCACCCTGACGTCGTCTCCCATGGTCTTGAGGATGTTCTCATCAATGTAATCCCAATCGCCGGGCAGCCGCTGCTGCGCCTCCACCTCGGCACGGTCCTCTATGGCCGTGCCCTGGGCGCCGGCCTCCACCAATACGTCGGACACCAGCTCGCTGCCGGCGGTGGTGGTAATAACAGTGATTTCTTTCCAGTCCATGGGACCCATCCCCCTACCCCCTTCCCGTTCGGCGGGAAGGGGAGATTTAGTTTTTCATGTGGGGCTTCGCCCCACGCCCCACATACGGAAGCATCTTTCGGGCT
>JAEZSC010000148.1 GCA_023422005.1 Bacillota bacterium
AGTTCCCCGGCGGCCAGACGCTGATCTTCAACGCCAAGAACAACGGCGTGGGCATCCCCGCGGAGAACCCCAACCTGACCAAGGAAGTCTCCGACAAGGTGGCCACCGTCTTTAAAGACCTGCAGGATGGCAAGATCACCGTGGCCGACAAGGCCGACGGGCTCATCGAACCGGCGAGCTAATGCTCCGTTTTCGCCTGGCGCTGATGCGCCTTGGTGATTCGGACGGCTTGTAAACGGATCATACAATCGCCCGGCGATAACGGTCGCCGGGCGATTTCTTTTCCGTCGGGGTCGCGCCTATGTTGGATAGACATATCAGTTTTCACGCACATTCAAAATTGATTCTTCCACCGACCACCCTTATACTCTGGTTGGAGGTGCGAAATGGATCGATTCCAGACAGATTTTCACAACCACTCCCTGCGCAGCCGCTGCGCATGGCCGGAAATGACCGTGGCGGCCATGACCAAACGGTTCCAGGAGTGCGGCCTGCACATGGCAGGCATCAGCGACCACGCCTATGCCGACGGAGGCCTGGCGGAACGGTGCCGCGCCACGCGCAGCGAGCTTGCGGCACTGGCTCCATCGGTGGACATCCGCGTGGGTGTGGAGTTGGACATCGATTACCCCGGCAAGGTGTCCATCCACCCCCGGGAACTCGAGATCTTCGATTATGTGCTGGTGGCTTGCACCCATTATCAGAACCGGGCCAGCGTGGCCCCGCCCATCAGCCTGGAATATGAGGCCGTGGCGCAGAACATGGTGGATTTCATGACCTGCGCCGCGTCGCTGGAATATGCCGACGCCATCGTTCATCCGTTTCATGTGACCGGCCTGGAGGAACACCGGCCGGATTTCGACCGCACAAAGGCTATCGAGCTGATCCCCGACGACGCGCTGCGCAGGATCGCCCGGGACATGCAGAAGAACCGTGTCGCCATCGAACTGCACACCTCCCTGCTGGAGCCGGACTATGCGGCATCCATGGTTCGCTTTTACACAATCTGCAAGCAGGAGAAGGTGCGCTTTTCCCTGGGCAGCGACGCCCACTGGCTCAGCGGTATCGGGGAGGTTCCCCAGATCATGGGGTATATTCAGAATCTGGGCATTACAGCCGAGGACATCTGGATACCCGGGGAGGACGCGTAGCATGCTGCTCAAAGCCATCATCCGCGATGAAGCGGGAAAACCGGTCCCCTGCCGCGTGGGGGTATACGCGCCATCCAGCGATGAACCCGTGGAAGAAGCTTGCTGCCTGGGTGAACACCTCTTCGCCGTGCCCAACGGCGAATATCGGGTGGAAGCCCGCCGGGGTAAGCTCTACCGCCCGGCGGCCTGCACCGTGCAGCCCGGCGAGGGCAGCGCCCTGGCCCAGCTGACGTTGGAACGCATCGTGAACCCCGTCGAGCTGGGGCTGTACTGTTTTGACGCCCATTCCCACGTGTCCAGGGACGACGGCTCAACCAACGGCAGCCTGGGCGCGGCGGCGCTCATCATGAAAAGCGAGGAGTTCCACTTCTTCTTCGTCGGATCGCCATACGACGCCGACGTGCACTTCGAGTATCTGCAGAGGGACTTCTCGGACCAGCGGCCCTACCGTGAAAGATACGCCCGATTGCTGCAGGATGTGCGGGAGCCGGACTTCTTGCTGGACATCGGCAACGAGCTCGTGAAAGGCCGCTACGGCCACATCTTCCTGATGAACTATGAACAGCGGCCGCCCTTCAGCCGCCACTACGACGAGGCTTTCGACCGCTGGATTTGGGACAAATCCGGCAGCGAGCCCGCCTATGACATCGCCTACCCCTATGAGGCGGTGCGGCAGGAACGCGGGGAGAACTCCGTGGCCGTGGCCGCCCACCCCACCAGCTGGTGGTGGCACGACGACCGCAAGTTCATCACCAATCTGGCCGCCACCATCGGGTTCGACGCGCTGGCCGGATGCATCGACGCCATGGTCGTCATGGGCTATCAGAGCGACCGCCCCTCCTATCAGGCCCTGTGGTATGACCTGCTGGACAACGGCTATTTCCTGCCCGGCATCGCCGAGACCGACACGGTCTTCGACCGCCTGCCTGCCAAATTCCTGCGCTACAAGACCTACGCATGGCTGGAGGAATTCTCCATCGACGCGCTGTGCCACGCCGTGCGGGCCGGCCGGTGCATCGCAACCTCCGGGCCGCTGATCCGCCTGGAGGTGGATGGGCAGCTGCCGGGAAGCGTGCTGCCCTTTGCGCCAGGCCAACGCTTTGAAGTTGAAGTGCAGGGCACGGCCTGCTGCGACGGTCCGCTGTCCTGCGTGCAGATCATCGTGAACGGCAGGGTCGCAGCGGAATACGCTGTGCAGGGCGAGCGCTGCGCCGTACGGCATGCGCTCACCGTGGACGCCAACAGCTATGTGCTGGCCAAGTGCTATGACACGGCCGGCAACGTGGCCATCGCCAACCCCGTGTACATTCGCAACGAGCCTTTTGTGAACCAGGGCTATCGGGCGAGCGTACGGGTGGACGCGACAGCCAACGGCCAGCCCGCGGTGGGCAGCTACTGGCTGGACGACGGCCCCCGGCAGCCCTTCCAGGGCGGCTTCCAGCTCGCCATGCCGCCCGCCGCCACGCTCCATGTGCTGGCAGCCGGGCAGCAGAAGGCCGTCAAGCTGTTCGAGCTGCCGGAACTGCAGGCGATCTTTGCCAGCCTGTATACGGGCGGGTTCCTGGGCAGCGGGGTTTATTCCCCCGGCGAGGCTCCCGTGGAGGCTTTCCAGATCCGGCGCATCCGAGAGCTGCTGGACGACGTGCGGCTGCGGGTGGAATTTGCTTGAGGAGCGGAGGCGGCCGTATGCAATACGGCCCTACGATTTCGGCAAAGAAATCGGTGACTGAATAAAGAAAATCTTCCTGCTTCTTCCATTCTAGAATGGGGGCCGAAGGTTTCTAAAGAGCGACCGGAGACCTTTGGCCGCGCCTCGTAGGGTGCGAGACCCTTAGCCGCCGAATAGATACAGAGGAGTTCATATGAGCTTTTACGACACCGGCTACATAAACAACCCCATGGCCCAGGAGAACAGCTTTCGGGAGATACCTGCGTCTCAGCCGGCCATCCCGGCCTTTGAACAGGCCAGGGCGCTGCTGCCCCACCCCGTGTGGGATGGCCACGATGCCGCCCTGCACTGCTACTGGAAGGCCTGGGAGCTGGCCTTCCAGCACATCAAGGCGCCGGCTGAGGGCAACGGCTTCGTGTCACCCTACCTGGCCACGGCCTTCAACGACTGCCTTTTCATGTGGGACTCGGCGTTCGCCATGTTCTTCGGAATATACGGCAAGCGGGCCTTCGATTTCCAGCGCACGCTGGACAACCTGTACGCCAAGCAGCACCGCGACGGCTTCATCTGCCGGGAGATCGGCGAGGCCGACGGACAGGACCGTTTCCACAAGCACGACCCCTCCAGCACAGGCACCCATGTGATGCCTTGGCCCGAGTGGGAGCACTACCTGGCCACCGGCGACAAGGAGCGCCTGAGCAGGGTCTTTCCGGTGCTGGTGGCGTTCCATCGGTGGCTCAAAACCTGGCGCACATGGCCCAATGGCTCCTACTGGACCTCCGGCTGGGGCAGCGGTATGGACAACCAGCCGCGCTTTGACGCCCCCATTCCCGTGGATTTCTACCACGGCCACCTGACTTGGGTGGACGTGTGCCTGCAGATGGTATTCGCGGGCAAGACGCTGCTGAACATGGCCGATGCCCTGGGCCGTTCCGGGGAGCTGGGCGACATCCGGGAGGAAGTCACAAGGCTGTCAAATCTCCTTAACGACCAAATGTGGGATGAGGACACAGGTTTTTATTACGACCTGCTGCCGGACGGCAGCCGCTCGGACCTTAAGACCATAGGGGCCTACTGGGCGCTGCTGGCCGATGTCGTGCCGCAGCACCGCCTGTACCGGTTTGTCGCCCATCTCGAAGCCCCGGCAGAGTTCAACCGGCCGCACCGGGTGCCTTCGCTGCCGGCCAACGCCCGCGGCTACACCCCTGAGGGCAACTATTGGCGCGGCGGCGTTTGGGTGTTCACCAACTACACCGTGCTGCGGGGCCTCACCCAGTGCGGTTATGACGGCCTGGCCCACGAGATCGCCCGCAACCACTTGGAAAACGTGGTGGGCGTGTTCCAGAAAACCGGCACCATTTGGGAGAACTATGCGCCGGAGAGCATGGCCCAGGGCAACCCCGCCCGGCCGGATTTCGTGGGCATCGGTGGCGTCACGCCCATCACCATGCTCATGGAGTATGTGTTCGGCCTGCGTCGAGGCGCACAGCGGCTGGTGTGGGATGTGCGCCTAACAGAGCGCCACGGCGTGAACAACTACCCCATCGGCGCCGACATTACGGCGGACTTGATGTGCCAGGCCCGCGCAAGCCAACAGGAGCGACCGGTGATCCGCGGCAAATCCTCCAGGCCGCTGGAGATCGAGTTGATCTGGAATGACGGGCAAAACAGAGAGATCATATGGTTGTAGGCACAGCAAAAGAGGCTGATAAACCGAAAACCGGGGTAAGCCCTATGGGTTTACCCCGGGCTGTATAAACCCAAAGAGGAAAGCAAAAGTCAATACCGACTGACGATTCATTCGGCAGGAGGAAACGCAAAGACAGAAAAACGCCGTTATAACCCTCCCCGCAGGCGGAAATCGTCTCCTAGAAAAAGTTATGAGCTCAAAAGCAAAGATATCGCCCGATGACGGTTATCGTCGGACGATAAATCTGCAATGAGCTCAAGTCGTCTGAATCGTCGGCGACGCAGCGCGTCGCCGACGAAGGCGAAAGCGTCAGCGAAGCTGACGCAGCATGGACTCGGCGTTCTGCGCGCTGGCCGCGACCTTGTCCGGCGCAACGGCGATGGGCCGCACCACCGGCGCGCCCTGGTCGTTCTCGCGCATGGCCACGTCGGAAAGGCCCAGCTTGATGCTCAAGGCCTCGGCCTCGGGGCTCAGCAGATAATCCTCCAGCGCCTGGGCCAGCTCTTGGCGCTTGGACGCGGCGGGCAGCGCCACGCAGTTGAGCGCCACATAGCTGCCGATCTCGCCCTGCTGGTTGTCGGGGAAGCCGAAGTCCACCGGCGCGCCGGCGTCCTTCTTCTGCTTGGCGTTGGCGTAGGTCGTAAGCCCCAGCGCCAGGCGGCCGTCGGCCAGCATGTTGGCCACGCCCTCGGGCGATATGTTGATCTGTGCCTCTTTGAACAGCAGCGTCTGGTAGAACGCCAGCGTCTCCTGCTGGCCCCAAAAGGTGTAGATGGCCAGCGGGTAATAGCTGAAGTTCTGCAGGTTGGGGATGCCCACGGACTTGGCCGGCAGCGCGTCGTTGGCCAGGTCGTCGAAGCTGTCGGTCAGCTTCTCGCTGGGCGCCAGATCGGTGTTGCGGGCCAGCACCCAGCCGCGCCCGCCAAAGCCATACCAATAGCCCTGGCCCCGGGCTCCCGAGGGCAGGCCGGATGCGTTGGGCGGCGCGTATTGGGCCAACGCACGGCTCATGCGCAGCGCGGCCACGGCATACAGGTCCTGGGTCAGCAGCAGGTCGGCCACAGGGTTGGCGGCAGCGGGCGTGGCCGTATCCTGGCCGCCGCGCTGATCGCCGACACCGGCGGCCAGCAGCAGCTCCTCCACGCCGTCCACCTGCACAACCTCCACCTTTACGCCGCTCTTTTCCGTGTAAGGAGCAACGAGCTGCTCCACGGCTTCCTTGCTTTGGTCGGTCACCAGCAGCAGCGTATTGGGGCCGCAGCCGGCCAGCGCAAAGGCGGCTGCCGCGCACAGCAGGAGTATCAACAGCAGCATTACAGGCCGCTTCTTCATTGCCCTTCCCCCAAAATCAATCCAGTCCCAGTTTCGCAAGGTTATCCAGGCTCATCTTCAGGCTGTCAAAGGGGTCCCTTTGGCAGACGTCCTGCTCTACGATGTGCCAACGCACGCCGATCTCCCGGCATACCTTGAGGATCTGGGGCCAGTTCAGGTTGCCCTCGCCGATCTCGGCCATGATGGGGCCGTGGGCGTTCAGGTCATACACCATGTCCTTGAAGTGCACAACCTCCACGCGGCCGTTGAGCTTGCGCAGCCAGTGGATCACGTCGCCGCCGCCGGCCTGTATCCAATAGGTGTCCGGCTCAAACTGCACAGCGCTGCCGCACTCCTCCAGCAGGATGTCCATGCCGGTCTGCGCACCGAAGCGGGTGAACTCGAAGTTGTGGTTGTGATAGACAAAGGTGTGCCCCGCGTCGCGGATAACCTGGGCGATGGGCGTGATCAGGCCCGCAAACTCCTTGTAGCCCTCGGCGCTGCCACGGAAACGGTCGGGCATGGAGCCCAGGCCGATGTAGGGGCAGTCCAACAGCACATGGTCGCGGATGACGCTCTCCAGATCACCACTCAGCGCGTCGAAGCTGACGTGGGTCGCACAGATCGTAAGGCCGTATTTGTCGGCCAGCGCCTTCAGGTCGCAGGGCGGGATGGGGCCCAAACCGCTGGCCTGCACGGCCTTCCAGCCGTCCTCGGCCAGGCGCTCGAAGCCCTCATCGATGGCATCCGGCGTCTGCATCTGGGCGCGCAGCGTGTACAGCTGCGCCGCGAGCTTGGTCATCGTGATCCCTTCTCTTTGCATAGGATGGGCGATAGATGAACTACGCCCTATTTGTAATATTCAACACCCGACGCAAATATCCTGCTGTCATACCGGCCATCCACGTTTCGGTACACGCCGGCGCCCCAGCGCTCGCTGTGGCCCATTTTACCAAACACGCGGCCATCGGGGCTTAAGAGCCCCTCCACGGCGTGCAGCGAACCGTTGGGGTTGTCCGGGCACCCATAGGTTGGCCGGCCGGCGCCGTCGGCATACTGCGTGGCGATCTGCCCGGCGG
>JAEZSC010000192.1 GCA_023422005.1 Bacillota bacterium
TTGCCATGCGCGGGTCAGGGCGCATGATACGGACCGGATACTGTAACGACTTCTGATAAGCCCACATTCACATTCACCCCCTGGGAACCGAGGTTGGGTTGGCGCCCCTCTGCCAAGGCCAGGGGCCTGAGATCCAATTGAAGCTGTCGGTGCCGGCTTCGCTGTGGCCGAAGTTCATTAGCGCACCGAATTTCATCGTGTAGTCCATCATCATCTGGTGATACTGCCGGCTGAGCATGTTGTAGTTGGACAGAGCCATGCGGTCGGTCGGATGTGTATCCAGATACAGGTTCAGCTCAACGAGCATAAAGCCGATTTGCTGAATGTGCAGTGTCATCATCAACTTCTCATCCATTGCCGCATGTCGCTCCCTTCTCCCAGCCGTCATAAAGGCAGGGGAATGCGGTGCCTCTGGCCAGCGCCTGTTCCGGCGTAAAGGTCTGCGCGGCATTCTGCACCGGCACGAAGATACCGCCCCGGCAGGAGGGGACAATCTGCTCGGGTAGTTGCGCGCCGTTGTTGCTATTGGGCGGCATGGCCGTGCCGGGGGATTGCCAGCCCATATTGGGATTGACCTGGGCGGGCATCTGCCAACCCTTGTTAGGATTGCTGGTCTCAGGCAGCTGCTGACCGCCCTTGTTGGGCATGGTGTACTCGGGCAACTGCTGACCGCCCTTGTTGGGCATGGTGTACTCGGGCAGCTGCTGGCCGCCCTTGTTGGGCATGGTGTATTCAGGCAGCTGCTGGCCGCCCTTGTTGGGCATGGTGTACTCAGGCAGCTGCTGACCGCCCTTGTTGGGCATGGTGTACTCGGGCAGCTGCTGACCGCCCTTGTTGGGCATGGTGTACTCAGGCAGCTGCTGGCCGCCCTTGTTGGGCATGGTGTATTCAGGCAGCTGCTGGCCGCCCTTGTTGGGCATGGTGTACTCGGGCAGCTGCTGGCCGCCCTTGTTGGGCATGGTGTACTCGGGCAGCTGCTGGCCGCCCTTGTTGGGCATGGTGTACTCAGGCAGCTGCTGGCCGCCCTTGTTGGGCATGGTGGTCTCGGGCAGCTGCTGGCCGCCCTTGTTGGGCATGGTGGTCTCAGGCAGTTGCTGGCCGCCCTTGTTGGGCATGGTGGACTCGGGCAGCTGCTGGCCGCCCTTGTTGGGCATGGTGTACTCAGGCAACTGCTGGCCGCCCTTGTTGGGCATGGTGGTCTCAGGCAGCTGCTGGCCGCCCTTGTTGGGCATGGTGTACTCGGGGTGCTGCCAGCCCTTGTTGGGGTTGGTGGACTCAGGCAACTGCTGGCCACCCTTGTTGGGCATGGTGTACTCAGGTAGCTGCTGGCCACCCTTGTTGGGCTTGGTATACTCGGGCAATTGCTTGCCACCCTTTTAGGGCATGGTGTACTCGGGCAATTGCTGGCCACCCTTGTTGGGCATGGTGTACTCGGGCAATTGCTGACCGCCCTTGTTGGGCATGGTGGTCTCAGGCAGCTGCTGGCCGCCCTTGTTGGGCTTGGTGTACTCGGGCAATTGCTGGCCGCCTTTGTTGGGCATGGTGTACTCAGGTAGCTGCTGGCCGCCCTTGTTGGGCATCGGCTGTGTGGCGCCCGCGCCACCCGGCATACCCCAGCCGGGCATGGGCTGCGCCGGAATCGTGCCCCATCCGGCGTTGGGGTTGCTCCCTGTGGCGCCGGCGCCGGCGTTGGCCTGGCGCGGCGAGCCGCTGGTGCTGTAATACTTGGCCATAGAGTCATCATCTCCAAACATGTCTGCGTGAAGGAATGTCCAAGGCATCCTATGCACACTGGAGTAAATCGGTGCTTTGCGCCGCCCGGCCGCCGGGATATCGCCGTGGAAGGACTGGCGGATATCCATACTGCTCTTGCGCCTGCCGCTACTATTCAATCCCACGGATGCATAGGATTCACCATATGTCATCACTGGCAAGGGGTGCGAGATGGAGCTTCTGCAAAAGCTGTTGGAGGGATTCGCGAACCTGACGTGGCAGAACGAGGTCATGCTGGTCATCGGGGGCTTGCTGATCTGGCTGGCCATCCAGCGCGGTTATGAGCCGATGCTGCTGCTGCCCATCGGTTTTGGAGCTGTGCTGGCCAATATCCCGCTGTCCTCAGCCATCGGCGCCCGGGGCTTTCTGGAGATTCTGTACCGCGCGGGCATCGAGACAGAGCTTTTCCCGATCCTGATCTTTATCGCCGTTGGCGCGATGATCGATTTCTCGCCGTTGCTCAAGCAGCCGGTCACGCTGTTCTTCGGCGCGGCAGCCCAATTCGGTATATTTGCGGCCATGCTGATGGCTGTGGCGTGCAACCAGATATGGCCGGGTATTTTCACGCTGCGCGAGGCCGCTGCCGTGGGCATCATCGGCGCTGCCGACGGCCCCACGTCCATCTTTGTGGGCAACCTGTTCGCGCCCAAGTACATCGGCCCCATCACTGTGGCAGCCTACAGCTACATGTCACTGGTACCATTGATTCAACCACCGGTCATCCGGGCGCTGACGACGCCCGAAGAGCGGCGCATCCGCATGGTGACCGATTTCTCTGTCAAGGTTTCCAGGCCGCTGCGCATCCTGTTCCCGATTGTCGTCACAGTGGTGGCTGGCCTGGTGGCGCCCATGAGCGTTGGGCTGGTGGGTTCGTTGATGTTCGGAAACCTGCTGCGGGAATGCGGCGTGCTGGACAGGCTCAGCAACGCCGCCCAAAACGAGCTGGCCAACCTGGTTACACTGCTTCTGGGCATCAGCATCGGCTCCACAATGGCCTCCGACGTGTTCCTGACGGCCAACACGGCGCTGGTTTTCGCCATCGGTATATTGGCCTTCGTGTTTGACACGGCAGCGGGAGTGATGTTTGCCAAGGGAATCAACGTTTTCCTCAAGCGCAAGGTCAACCCGATGATTGGGGCGGCGGGCATATCGGCCTTCCCAATGTCGGCGCGGGTCATCCAGCGCATGGCGCAGCGGGAGGACCCGTCCAACTTCATCCTGATGCAGGCAATTGGCGCCAATGTGGCCGGGCAAATCGGTTCGGTCATCGCCGGAGCTATCGTGCTGGCGTTGCTGTCGTAGGAGGTCGTATATGGATTCCGGGGAGATGTTCGCGCAGGCGCTGCTGATCATGGCCGTGGGAACGGCTATGGTGTTCGCTGTGCTGTCGGTATTTTATGGGCTCATCAAGCTGCTGATGTGGCTCTTCCCGGCGGATAAGGACCGGTAATAGCAAATTACTTTCGGTTGCGCGTTTTTTGGCATATAATTGGTAAAAAGCGACGACAGGAACATCAGAAGATGAAGTTGGTTATTTTTGACGACGACCTGTTCTTCTGTGAAGACATGGAGAACATGCTGCACACCTATTTTGCCTCCAGACGGGCAGTACATCACGATGTATTTTCCTTCACGGTGCCCGCCGAGCTCCTCGCTCATCTGCAGACGCAACCGGTGGATATCGCCTTTCTGGACATATCGGTGGAGGGGGACGAGAGCTTCGGCCTGAGAGCCGCCAAGGCGCTGCGCCAGCGTCAGGAAGGCTGCCATATCGTGTTCGTAACCGCCGACGGGGCGCGCATTCACGACGCGCTGGGCGGCCTCATCCGCCCGTCGCAGTTCCTCGTTAAGCCAGTGGTGCAGGCACAAGTGGATGTTTTGATGGACGACATCCTGCATACAACGCTGGCCCGGGGCGACCGATTGGTGGTGGCCCATGGCCGATCGGAGTATATTTTGAACACCGGTGAGATCATCACCATCCACCGAGAGGACCGCAAGGCTGTGATCACCTGTATCAACCGCCGTGTAGAGGTCGGCGAGTCGCTGGAAAGCATACACAGCCGGCTGCCCGAATGCTATCTTTATGTGGACAAGGGTGTCATCGTGAATCTGGTCCAGGTGGCTGAGGCGGATTTCGCCCAGCGAAAGCTGACGATGAAGAACGGTTCCGCGATCTACATGTCTCGCAACGCCCGAGCGGCGGTGGAGCAAGCGCTGCCGCGCTATCTCGGGAGGCTGTAGATGCTGTATTTCGTGGAGGTGCTGCTGATTCTGCCGGTTGCCTATTTTGTGCCAGTCGGTATGTTGTGGGCGTTTTTTCGCTACCGCCCGGGCCGTCGAGAGGTGCTGGCGCTGATCGCCGTATGTACGCCGGCGCTGCAACTGATCTACATGCTGATGCCTGAGGCACAGTATATTATGCTGCGCAGCGTACTGGCCGGAGGTGTAATGGCCGCAGCTGCCATGGCAGTGCTGCAGGCGTCGCTGCTGCGCCGTGCCATAGCGGTTTGCGTGGGGCTGTTCCTGATGCTTTTGGGGGAATTCTGCAGCTTCCTATTTTTAGAGACGGTGTTTCCCGGCCTGATTGATCCCACCAATCGGGAGCGTACCCTGCGTCTCAACCTGATTCCCTTCGGCGTGCCTTACGTTGTGGCGCTGCTGGTGGTCGCGCTGCAGCGCCTTTGGAAAATCGGTCACGGTGGGTGGCGGTTGGGGCGGCTGTGGCGGGTGCTGTTGTGGGTTGCACCGTCGATGCTGCTGTCCTCTGCCATTACGGTTGGGCTGGAGGTGGAGAAGATCGCCCACTTCGGGCTGGGCCAATTTGCCTTCCGTCCGCTGTTCATCCACACGTTTGCGATGATCTTTTCCGCCCTGATAACCTGCGGCGTGCTGGTTGTGGTTGCCGTGGATGAGTCCAGAAAGTCCGAGGCGCTGATGCGCTACCAGCAGACCATTGCCAACCAGTACGACAGCACGCGCATCTTCCGGCACAACTATAAGAACACGCTGCTGATGCTCAACGGCTACTACCGCGAGGGCGCCTACCAGGCCATGGGCGAGCTGCTGCATCGTATGAATGACGTATACAATGCGGTCTACTCCTCTGAGTACGCGGCAGGTGTGGAAGCCTTGGAGGACCCAGGCATCAAGTGGCTGGTGATCTCCAAGCTTGTCCACGGCCAAAGCCTGGGCATCAACTGCGCCGTGCGGGTTAGCGGGACGTTGCGCGCCGAGGGGTTGACCACGGCGGACCTGTCCGAGATTCTTGGCATCCTGTTGGACAACGCCATTGATTGCGCCGCGGAAACCCATGCCAAGCTCATGGGGATGGACATCGATTCCGACGGCGGCACGCTGGTCATCGCCGTGCGCAACAGCGTGGATGAGCCACCGGATCTGACACGCATCTTCCAGAAGGGCTATACGACCAAGCGCGACCACACCGGCTTGGGGCTGTACCGCCTCCACCAGCTGTTGCGCCGCCACGAGCACGCGTTGATCGACGCCAAACTCGTGGAGGGCATGTTTATACTCAGTGTGAGCATTTGACATATGCTATTTCAATAAATTGACAGATTGAACATTGAATCTGACAGTTTGCGCAAAGGGCCTTGTATTCTGCTGCACCATCGGATAGTCTCTATGTTGGAAATCATCCATACCCTTTGCTTTGCTACACTGGATCCTATCCATACTCTATAGCAAATAAGCCATGCAGCGATGCGTGGCTTATTTGCTAATTCGCGGGCGGTGCTGTTGCATCGCCCGCGATCTGGATTGCCAGTGACGCAGAGGCGTCACTGGCAAGGGTAACGGCCTTGTTCCTGGTCCGGCAGCCAGCCGCCGCGCATGTCGCCGGCTGGCATCGTTGTGCTGGCCTCATTCTGGGTTATGAGGAATGGAAACCGCTGCTGCGGGGCTCTTGTGATTGCTTCTTTCCGAGTGTCGGTCTCCTCGGCGGAATAAAATCCGCCGTCGGCAACGGGTACTCCCGATCCACGGTGGATTGTAGGGCCGTACTGCATACGGCCGCCCTCTCTGACGGTGAACCACTCTGCGGAGATAGGCTCGCTGCACTCCGAACTGTCATTCCGAGTGCAGCGAGGAATCTCCCATTCGGAACGTCGGTGTTGCTTAACAAGGAGATTCTTCGGCCACTACGCGGCCTCTGAATGACAGAAACTGGTTTCGTCGTTAATCTTGTGCTGTCATTCTGAGCGCAGCGAAGAATCTCCCTTTCACTAACATGCTGGGGCAGGGGGAGGGGCTCAATCCTTCAACTCAAACACAGCCTCTATCTCCACCGGTATGTTGCCCGGCAGCACGTTGGTGCCGATGGCGGAGCGGGCGCCGCGGCCGGCCTGGTCGCCAAAGATATCCATCAGCAGCTGCGACGCGGCGTTGAGCACCGCCGGCTGATCATAGAACGTGTCGCCGCAGGCCACGAAGCCCAGCAGCTTCACGACCTGTTTCACGCGGTTCAGATCGCCAATCTGCGCTTGCACCACGCTTAGCACATTGAGCATGCATGCTCTGGCCGCCTGCTGACCCTGCTCCAGCGTCAGATCCAGGCCTACTTTGCCGGTATACAGCGGCACGCCGCACACCTGCGGTCCGCAGCCCGAGGAATACACCAGCCGGTCGCCGAACTCCCGCGCCGGAGTGTACAGCCCGCCAAGGGGCGGCGGTTCGGGCAGCGTGATACCTGCCTGCTTCATCCTCTCGTAAACGTCAAAATCCATGTGTCGATCCCTTCCTTTCTGTGTATTGACCCAACTGATCGTTGACAATTCTGCCGTGGGCCACAGCCGGACGCCCGCCGATGAACACCCACGGTATGCCCGACGGCGCTTGCGCCGGGTCTTCATAGGTTGCGCGGTCGCCCACGGCGCGCCCGTCAAAGAGCACGATATCAGCCCGAAGCCCCGGTTGCAGCAGGCCTCTGTCGGCAAAGCCCGCCCGCCTGGCCGGCATCGCCGTCATTTTGCGCACCATCTGCTCCATGGGCAGCGCCCCTTCACCGGCCAAGCGCAGCGCCCGGGGGAATGCGCCATAGGCTCTGGGGTGGGGCAGGCCCGCGGGCGGGTGTATCGCGTCGGATATGACCATGGAGTAGGGCAGTGCCAACACCATGGCCATATCGTCCGGCGACATGCTGTGCAACACCATGGCCGCCTGCCCGTCACTGCGCAGCAGCAGGTCGCACAGGCAGTCCACAGGGTCCATACCCCGGCGGGCGGCGATCGCCGCGACGCTTAAGCCCACGCAGCCGGCATCGTCGGCGTGGGCGGCGGTGACCACAGCGGCATCCCAGCCAAGAGACAGCGCCAGATTGTCCCAATCGTCATGGTGGCAGGCCAGCTGCCGGCGCAGGCTTTCCCTGTGCTGCGCGCCGCGCAAAAGGGCAAGCCCGCCGCCCTGGTACTGCGGCGGCAGCAGCGTCTGCAGCATCGTGGCGCCGGCGGTGTAGGGGTATACATCACAGGTTACATCCTGACCGGCGGCGCGGGCATCCTCCATGGCGTCGATGGCCCGGCGCAGCGTTTGCCCCCAGCTTTCGCGGGCGGCGGCCTTCAGGTGGCTGATGTTGAGAGCCGCGCCGGATTCTTTCGCCAGATCGAGAGCTTCCCGGACGGAGGCCAGCAGGCTTGCGCCTTCGCCGCGGATATGGGCGCTGACCAGGCCTCCGGCGCGGGCAGCTTCGCCCATCAGCGCCACCAGCTCTGCCCGGGGCATATACCGTTCCGGCGTGTACATGAGACCCAACGACAGGCCCACCGCGCCGGCAGCCATGGCGTCGCGCACCAGATCGCGGGCGCGCTCCAGCTCCCCGGCGGTCAGGGGTGCCGTGTCGAACCCCTTGATGGCAATGCGAACCGTGCCGCAGCCGATATAGCCGCCCACGCCCACGGCCAGTGGAATCGACCGCAGGCGCTGTGCATAGTCGCTGTACAGCGTGCAAGCTGCACCGGGCGGCGGCTCACCCAGCACCGGGCGCAGATAGCCATGCAGCAGCGCCGCCGATTCCGGCGGGCAAGGCGCGGCCGACATGCCGCAGTTTCCGTTGACGACCGTGGTGATGCCCTGGGGCAGCTCCGCCGGGCCCAGAACCCCGCGCAGCGCCAGCAGGTCGCCGTGGCGGTGGATGTCCACAAAGCCCGGTGACACGCACAGCCCCGACGCGTCCAGTGTGTCACAGCCCGGGTCGGGCGGCAGACTGCCCACGGCGGCGATGACGCCATTGTCCAGCAAAAGGTCCGCCTGATGGGGCGGGCCGCCGGAGCCGTCCAGTATGAGCCCGCCGCGGATGCAAAACCGGCTCATACGAGCCTGCCACGGGCAGCCACGGACACGCTGCGCAGGAGGCCATCCTCCATCAGCCACAGCCGGTCGTGCAGATTCACCGTGGTGCAGATGTGGGTGGGCACGATGGCCACGCGCTGGCCCACAGCCAGGCCGGTGTGCCCGCCCCGGCTGCGCAGCATGCCGTGCTCCTCGTTGACGCGCTCCAGCACCAGGTCGTCATTGCCCTGTGCCACGCCGTAGCCTTCAAAGAAGAACGGAGGCGCACCGGGGATGAAGTCGGTGGCAAAGGTCTTGCTGCCGCCATCCACGATGGCCAGATTCTCCCGGGGCGTGCTGACCACCGTGGTCCAGACGGCGGCTGCGCAGTCGGCAGTGCGGCACGCGCCTTCGCGCACCTGCATGCGGTCATAGAAGATGTAGGTGCCCGGCCGCACCTCGGTAACGCCGGCGGCTTGAGCGGCATAAGCGCCGGTGGGCGTGGAGCCGCAGCTGACGTCGCGGATGTCCAGCCCCAGGCCCCGCAGCCGGTCCGCCAGCGTCGCGAGCATCTGGCCCTCCTGCAGGCCGGCGGCACGCCGGTCGGCCGTGGGCGCGCCATCCAGCATCAGCCCTCGAAAGGTGAACACGCCCCGCAGGTCCAGCCCGGGGAGCTGTGCCACCGCCGGGGCCAGCGCCAGGGCGGCGTCATAGGCGGCGCCGGTGCGATTCAGCCCGGTATCCACCTCCAGGCGCACCTCAAAGCGCAGGCCTTCCCGTTGGGCAGCCTGGGACAGCGCTTGCGCGCCGGCCAGGCTGTCCACAGCCAGAATCAGCCTCGCCCGCCGCGCCAGCGCCGCAGCCCGGCGGATACGGAAATCGCCAACCAACGGGTAGGCGATGAAGATGTCGTTCAGGCCACCGTCGGCCATGGTCTCGGCCTCGCTGACCTTGGCACAGGAGATGCCGCAGGCGCCATAGCTCATCTGCAGCCGCGCCAGTTCGGGTATCTTGTGCGTCTTTACATGGGGGCGTATCGTGCAGCCGGCGCCGGCCACGGCTTGCGCCATGGTTAGCAGGTTGGCGTGCACGATGGCCATGTCCACGACGATGGCCGGGGTTTCGATGTCCGATATGCCTGGCATGGAAGCCTCTCAAAAAATATTGTGGGTTACTGTTTCGATCCCATGGCTCGTGATTCCTGCCCGATTACCCGGCAGAGCGATTGTTTTGCGATATTTACCTTTAAAATGATAGAAAACCATGAGCAGGATGCTCTGAAAGCCAATTCCAGATATTGTTCATTGTATTTCCATTTATGGATATGGTAATATGCCTCAACCGACAATCCAACGACGGAAGGAGACTTTATGAAGATTGGTATCGTTCGGATGTGCAAAGGAATGGCTGCGCTGCTGGCCGCCTGTGCACTGCTGCTCGCACCGATGGCGACCAGCGCTCAAGCAGCTACCCTGGACTATTCGCCTCCCAGCACGCCCGGCAGCCTGAGGGTCACATCCATAGGCACAACTTCGGTCACGCTGAGCTGGGGCAAGTCCTGGGACAATGCAGGATTGAGAAACTACTGCGTATACCGCAACTCCGCCTATTATACCTATTCTACGTCGACCAGCAAAACGGTCACGGGCCTTGCGCCAAACACCACCTACACATTTTATATCAAGGCGCAGGACTGGTCGGGCAACTTTTCCGCTGCCAGCAACCGCATCACCGTGAAGACCAGGGCCACGACGACGGCCAGCAAGGTTCCGGCCGCGCCGACGGCATCCGGCAAGATGGTTCTGGGGTATTATGCATCCTGGGCAGCCTATTCGGGCTACACGCCATCTGACATACCCGCAGGCAACCTGACGCACATTCTGTATGCCTTCGCCAACATCGGCGCGGATTACAAGATCGCTTTGGGCGACCCGGAAGTGGATGTAAAGAACTTTGCCGAGCTTCGCGCGCTCAAGGCTAAGAACCCCCGTCTCAAAACGCTGATTTCCATAGGCGGCTGGACTTGGTCGGAGCGCTTCTCCAACGTAGCCCTGACCGCCGAACGCCGCACGGCTTTCGCCAAGAGCGTCGCAGCTTTTATCAAGAAGTACGGTTTGGACGGCGTGGACATCGACTGGGAATACCCGGTGGATGGCGGTGAGGCGGACAACGTGGAGCGCGCCGCCGACAAGCAGAACTTCACGCTGCTCATGGCGCAGCTGCGCGCCACGCTGGACGCCCAGGGCAAGGCCGACGGCAAGAGCTATCTGCTGAGCTTCGCCGGCGGAGCGGACACCGCCTACTGCAACAACGTGGAAATGAGCAAGCTCAGCAAGTACGTGAACTTTGCCATGGTCATGACCTACGACATGCATGGCTCCTTCGACGATTATACGGATCTGAACGCGCCGCTCTACGGCACCACCGAGCCCTCGCCCAACCGGGTGTGGAGCTGCGATCAGGCCGTCAACGCCTGGATCAAGGCTGGCTTCCCCAAGAGCAAGCTGGTAATGGGTGTGCCCTTCTATGGCAGGAAATACACCGGCGTCACCGGCGGCGGCAAGGGCATCTTCCGGCCCTTCGTTTCTGCCAGGTCCATCGATTATGACGACATTCAGTCGGGCTATCTGGGAAAGAGCGGTTATGCGCGTTACTACGGTGCCGCTGGCAAGACGCCTTGGCTGTTTAACGGATCCACGTTTATTAGCTATGAAGATGCTGCGTCCATCGCACAGAAGACCGCATACGTGAATAAATGGGGTCTGGCTGGTGCCGGTGTGTGGGAACTCTCGCAGAACGACGACGGTACGCTGCTCAAGGCTTTGTATTCGGGGTTAAGGTAGAAGATTGTTGCCATAAACAGAGGCTGTCGTGTCAGGGAAAACGCCCTGGCACGACATTTTTTCGTGGGTGAGAGAGCACGGACAATGCGCCGGAATTTGACAAACTGCACCAAATGCCTTACCTTTATCCGGGGTGATGCATATGCCCGTGAACGGTATCGGGCCTGCCAACAGGCTAATCTATCGTCTGGAACCGGTGGACAGTTCCGCCGGCAAAACAGAGTTTGACAGTGCGCTGCGCGGCGCCGTCAATCTATCCGCGGGCGATTTGGACAGCATCTTTGAGGCTGCCTCCAAACGGTACAACGTACCTGTGACTCTCCTCAAGGCGGTGGCCAAGGTCGAATCCAACTTCAACCCCAACGCCACCTCCCGCTGCGGGGCCATGGGTGTGATGCAGCTGATGCCGCGGACAGCCAAGTGGCTGGGCGTCGACGACGCCTACAACGCACAGGAGAACATCATGGGCGGCGCCAAATACCTAAGCCAGCTGCTGCGCCAGTTTGACGGGGATACCGCCCGCGCGCTGGCCGCCTATAACGCCGGGCCGGGACGCGTCAGCAAAGCCGGCGGCGTACCCTCCTTCGCCCAGGGATATGTTGACAAAGTGATGGGGTATCTCGATGAAGACCTGCGCGCCGGCGGCGCACCCAGCAGCACCTCTGCCCTGGAGGGATCGGGTAATACCCCGGCGGCTGTTTCGGCCAACGGCAGCGCGGACAGACTCTCCACGATGATGCTGATTTATCAATTGCTTATGAAACAAAGTCTGGTGGGCGGCGAGCCCGATGACCGGAACGAAACCTTCTGAACACAATGTAAGATCATATATGGGGCTGCCGTACTAGGGAGGAAACACCGGTCATGGCAGCTTTTTTTTGTGAATCGTTAAATTGTCTAATTGTGTCGTTTGGAATTGTATATACTGTTTAAGCATCTTTGCCTATTGACTTCCAAATATATCCGAATTTATAATTTATTAAGTAATTTTAACAACAATAAACCGAATAAATGTGTGTAAAATTTCGGGCGGTTTGCTGACGAGATTTGTTGTTTTTCGCGAAAAATTACCCTTAAAAACCAATTTGTATATAAGCTGTTGCAATCATGTCGAGAAGGAGGAGAAATCATGAAACAAACAGCGCTTCCCCGGTGGAGAGGATTCAACCTGCTGGACATGTTCACGATGAAGGACACCCAGGGCCGATTCCGCGAGGAGGATTTCCAGATGATATCCGATCTGGGGTTCGACTTCGTGCGCCTGCCGTTGTGCTACACGCTGTGGACAAAATCCCCAGCTTGGGAGGATGTGCGCAACATTGTGGAAGCAGAGGTCGAGAAGATCGACGAGGCCGTACGCCTGGGCAAGCAATACGGCGTGCATGTTAACATCAGCTTCCACCGCGGGCCGGGCTATTCAGTGAACCGCGAGCGCGAGGAACCTTATGTGCTTTGGCGGGACGCCGAGGCGTTGGACGCTTTTATATACCACTGGAACTATTTCGCCCGCCGCTATAAGGGGGAGTCCAACCGGGACGTCAGCTTCAACCTGCTCAACGAGCCCGCCCGTGACGATGGCATACTGACCCACGCCAGCCACGAGCGCGTGATGCGCGCCACGGTGGCCGCGATACACGAAATCGATCCGGATCGGTTGATTCTGCTGGACGGAATGGTGTGGGGCAACGAGCCAATCCCCGAACTGGCCGATCTCCACAACGTGGGCCACAGCACCCGCGCCTACGTTCCCATGAGCGTGACCCATTCCAAGGCCGGCTGGGTTGCGGAATCCGACAACTATCCCGAGCCGAAATGGCCCGGCGGCGTTCAGGACATGCGCCATAATCCCGACGGAACGCTGCAAACCGTGGGCCGTGAGGAGCTGCTGGCCCACTACCAGCGCTGGGCACAGCTTTCGACAGACACCGGCGTGGGCGTGCACTGCGGCGAAGGAGGGTGCTTCAACCGCACACCCCATGGCGTTGTGCTGGCCTGGGCAGACGATGTGCTGGACATCCTGACGTCTTTCAACATCGGCTACGCGCTGTGGAACTTCCGCGGAGCCTTCGGCATTATGGACAGCGGCCGCGCCGATGTGGCCTATGAGGACTGGCGAGGCCACAAGCTGGACCGCGCGCTGTTGTCCGTGTTGCAGAAGTATTAGTCCGCCGTGCAACAGAAGGGAGTTTTCGCGTGTTTATATCGCCGAGAGTGTCCATAGCTTCAGCGGACATGAGCCTCTTCACCGCCAAGGGGCGCAAGGTTTTGCGCAAGGAGATCTGGAAATACCGCTGGGTATACTTATTGATGCTGATGCCGGTGCTCGCGCTGATCATACTGTTCCGCTATGTGCCCATGTACGGTATACAGCTGGCCTTTAAGTCCTACATGCTCAAGGGTATCGCCGCGTCGCCATGGGTGGGGGTAGAGCACTTCCAGCGCATGTTCATCGAGAAGAATTTCTGGCTTGCGGTGAGCAACACGGTCGTCATCTCGCTGCTCAAGACGCTGTTCGGGTTTCCGTTCCCCATCGTGCTTGCGCTGCTGATCAACGAGGTCATGCAGCCGCGCTTCAAGCGGGTGCTGCAGACGATCTATACGTTCCCGCACTTTCTGTCCTGGGTTGTGGTGGCCGGCTTGATGCTCAACCTGCTGGGTGATTCCGGCGCGGTGAAGAAGCTGTTCGTGCTGGCTGATCCCTCCTATCAGGACGGCTGGAATGTGCTGTATGACGCCAAACTGTTCCGCACGCTGCTTGTGGCCTCGGACATTTGGAAGGAAGCGGGATGGGGGACCATACTCTACCTGGCCGCCATCACCAGCATAGACCCTTCGCTCTATGAGGCGGCCACGATAGACGGCTGCAACCGCATGCAGCGCATCATACACGTGACCATGCCCGGCATCGTCGGCATCGTGGTGCTGATGTTCATCCTGAACATGGGAAACGTTATGAACGCCAACTTCGACCAGGTGTTCAATCTGTACTCGCCGCCGGTGTTCAAGGTGGGCGACGTCGTGGATACCTACATCTACCGGCTCATGTTCCAGAACAGCACCCAATTCGACTACGGCTTCGCCACAGCCGTGGGCTTGTTCAAGAGCGTTATCAATTTCGCGCTGCTGGCTGTTGCCAACTATGGCTCCCGCGCCATGGGCAACGACGGCATCATGTAGGAGGCTGCCATGGCAGATACGCAACGGCTGGACGTTCGCAAGCTCCCCGCCCCCAGGATCGCCAAAGCCAACCGAATCCGCCGGTTTACGTTCGTGGATTTCGGCATCCTGCTGGTGCTCACGGTGCTGGCGCTGATCATCCTCTATCCGTTCTACAACACGATCCTCGTGTCGCTGGTGCCGCAGAACGACTATATCCGGTCACCGTTCATGCTGTTCCCGGCGCGCATTACGCTGGAATCCTATGAGTTCGTGCTGTCCAGCAGCCTGCTGCTGCGCTCCATGGGCACTTCGGCCATGATGATGGTCGTGGGCACCGCTTACAACATGCTGCTGACGGTGCTGATGGCCTACGCATTCACCAAGCCGCTGCCTGGACGCAATTTCTTCCGCTTCCTCGTCGTGTTCACGATGTATTTTGGCGGCGGGTTGGTACCCTACTACCTGCTGATCCGCGATCTGGGCCTCATCGACAGCTTCTGGTCCATGGTGCTGCCTACGGTCATATCGGTGACCTACATGCTGATCATCTCTGGCTTCTTCACCAGTCTGCCCACGGAGCTCGTGGAATCGGCCAACATCGACGGCGCGTCGGAGATGACGATCCTGTTTCGCATCATGCTGCCGCTGAGCCTGCCGATACTGGCCACATTCACGCTGTACTACGCCGTGGAGCGCTGGAATGAATGGTACAGCGCGCTGCTGTTCATACAGGACGTGGAGAAGTGGCCGCTGCAGTACACGCTGCGCAAGATCATACAGGACGCCAACTTCGTGACCAACCAGGCCATGACCGGAGAAGTGCGCCCGCCAACCTACGGTGAGGGCGTCAAGATGGCGTGCATCGTCGTGACGATGTTCCCGCTGATGGCGCTGTACCCTTTCCTACAGAGATATTTCCTCACCGGGCTCACGCTGGGCGCGGTGAAGGGATAAATACAAAGGAGGTTGCACAATGAAGAGCCACAAGATCCTGTACCTGGTGCTTGCGCTCGTGTTCGTGCTGGGCATGGCCGGCTGTGTCGGCGGACCCGGCGGCACACCGGCTCCCTCAGGCAACGCGCCCGCTCCCGGCGGCGAGAAGACCTACGCCGAGAAGATTACCATCAGCATGAGCGTGCTGGACGCGGAAAAGTCCGGCAAGACCCCCAAGAACGAATGGTTCAACAAGAAGTTCAACGTCGAGTGGAAGTACATTCCCGTGACCTGGGGCGACTGGGGCGAGAAGGTTCGCCAGTGGGTCGCCGCGCAGAACGTGCCCGATCTGATGTGGTGGGACATGAAGCTCAACCACACGGCGGAGTTCCGCAACTGGGCCAGCCAGGGCGCCTTCCGCGAGATCCCCGCTGACCTCTCCAAGTGGCCGGAGATGGCCAAGCAGCGCGAACTGCTTGTGTCCGACGACAAGGTGCTCACCGTAGACGGCAAGCTCTATGGCTGGTCGGCCTACCGCAACAACCCCGAGTGGCTGAAGAACGCCTACTACCCGATGTTCGCCTATCGGCGCGACTGGGCCAAGGCTGTCGGCCTATACAAAGAGGGCGACCGGTACACCTGGGAAGAGGCCAAGGCCATGATCAAGAAGGTGCAGAGCGATGACCCCGGCAAGAACGGCGCCGGCAGCACCTTCGGCATCACGTCGGAAGCCTGGGCGTTCCCCGGCGTGTTCATGGAGATTCTGGGTTACGCCGAGGACCGCAACGGTTATGTCAAGGGTTCCGACGGTACGTGGATGCCCTTCATCTCCACCCCCGAGTTCCTCGAAGAGCTTAAGTTCGCAACCGCTCTGTACCGCGAGGGCTACATCTGGAAGGATCAGATGGTCGTCAACGGCTCCGAAGGCTATGACAACTTCGCCGCCGGCCGCTCCTTCATGTTCCTGGGCAACAACTCCCCCGCCTGGTTCAACGGCCTGTATACCAAGATGCTGGACAGCAAGATCATCACATCCACCGATCAGGTGGCCCCGATGATCGTGTACAGCCCCAAGGACAACAAGAGTTTCTGGCTGACCCAGACCGAAGACTATTGGACCGTGACCAACTTCAGCGCCAAGGTGGATGACAAGAAGGCCGAGCGCATACTGGATATGTGGAACTGGCTGCTGACCGAGGATGGCCGCAAGTTCCGCGTGGCCGGCATTCCCGATACGGACTACACCAACAACGCCGACGGTACAATGACCATCAAGTGGGAGAAGAACCCCGACGGCTCCTACAAGAGCCCCTATGCCGATCAGGCGTTCAACGAGTTCACGCCGCCCACGCTGCTCAAAGGGCCCACGGAGACCGACCGCACGGAAGGTTATGTGGCCTTCAAGCCCATCGACGAATTCATGAAGACGCCGGACTATCATGTGCACCCGCTGAACTGGGAGCTGAACACCTTCGGCGGCAAGGCCTTTGCCCAGTACGGCTCCTTCAGTTCCGACACCACGACCAAGATCAAGGAGATCCTTGCGGCCTCCGACGATCCGGCGACCATGTGGCAGGCGTTCCTGGATGAGACGCTGCCCAAGATGAAGCCGGTTATCGACGAGCTCAATGCCGGTCTCAAATAATCCCTGAAAACCGTAATCGCTGTAGCACTGCGTCGGGGGCCCGCCCAGGGACGCCGCCGCCGGCGGGTTTAAATGCGGCGC
>JAEZSC010000205.1 GCA_023422005.1 Bacillota bacterium
CCACCGGCAGCAGGCTCAGCACAAACAGCGCCGACAGGTTGAAGTAAGGGAACGTGCGCACCGCCAGCAGCAGCACCACCGACAGCGCCGTCAGCAGGCCGGCATAGGCCACCCGCCGGGCGGGGGAGTTCTTTGCAGCCATGGAAGGACCTCTTCAAAAGGGATGGTTTGATTATACAGGATGTGGAAGGGGCTTTCCAGTTGAAAGAATGAATGCAAATTACTAGTCGAATAGAACCCTACGCGTATGAGAGTCAGGGAGATTCTTCGCGGAGTTTATCCTGAGCGAAGTCGAAGGGCTCAGAATGACTGCATGGGCAACGGCCTTTCTCAGATGCAAAACAAAAGACCAGCCTAAAACAGACTGGTCTTTTAGATGATCTTTACATCGATTTGCGTTGCTTCAATCCATGCCGAAAGCCAGCGCAGCGGCGCACTCGATTCTCTTGCGCTCCATCTTGCACTCCATCTCGTAGGGCTTGCTTAAATCCCTGTTCTTGTGCCACGCGTTGGCCATGCACCCGCCACCGCAGTAGAGCGCAGCCCAGCAGTCACGGCACTTGTCCAGCTGGTTGGCCGGGCTGCGGTGGAAGGGCTCGCGGCGCTCTTCGTCCAGCGCGCCGGTCATCACGTTACCCAGCAGGAAGTCCCGCTCGCCCACGAACTGGTGGCACGGGTAGATGTCGCCATCGGGCGTGATGGCCACATACTCGCTGCCAGCGCCGCAGCCGCTCAAGCGCTTGTAGACGCAGGGGCCTCCGGCGAAATCCACGTTGAAGTGGAAGAAATTGACGCGTCGCCCGCCCTTGCGGCGTTCGGCCAGAGCCAGCGCCAGGCGGTCGTACTCGGCGCAGATGCGCTCCAGATGCTCCTCCGTCAGCGCGTAGGGCGAGCTGTCGGCCAGCACTGCCGGCTCCACGGAGACGTTGTCAAAGCCCTGGTCAGCCAGATAGAGCACATCCTGCGCAAAATCCAGATTCCGGTTGGTGAACGTGCCGCGGATGTAATAGCTTCGATCCCCACGCAGGGAGGCAAAAGCCTTGGCGTTGTTCAGGATGATCTCATGGCTGGGCTTGCCCGCCGCCGTGGGGCGCAGCGCGTCGTGCACATGGGCGCGGCCGTCCAGGCTTATGACGACGTTGTGCATCTCCGCGTCCAGCCATCGGGCCACCTCCGGGGTGAGTCCGGTGCCGTTGGTCGTCATCGTAAAACGGATGCGCTTGTTCCACCGGGCTTCCAGCTCCCGGCCATAAGCCACGATTTCCTGCACCACGGCGAAATTGAGCAGGGGCTCTCCGCCGAAGAAATCCACCTCCAGCACGTTGCGGCTGCCGGAGCGCTCCATCAGGAAATCCAGAGCCGCCCGCCCCACGTCGGCGCTCATCAGCGAACGCCCGCCGTGGAAGCTGCCGGTGGCGGCAAAGCAATAGGCGCAGCGCAGGTCGCAATCATGGGCCACGTGCAGGCACAGCGCCTTGATTTCCCCGGAAATGCCCTTATCCTCGAGCTCGGGCGCGGCGGTGAAGAGCTGGCCTTGGGCGGTCAGTTCTTCGATCTCCGCCAGCAGCTCCCGGGCGTCGTCCGGGCCCATGGCAGCCACCATGGACTCCAGCGCCTGCTCGCGGCTGGCCCCACCCTGCAGCAGCCGCAGCAGCGCGTAAGCGTCGCCGTCCAGCACGTGCACCGAACCGCTGAACTCGTCCAGGGCAAAATAACGATCCTGAAATTGAAAGGTATGAACCATGGGGCCTCCAATGTCCAAAAAAACCGAACGTTAAAAGTACTCATAACCGACCGCCGATTTATTCGGCGGAGGAAACGGAAACCACGTACGAAACGCACACTAAGACCGCCCGCAGGCGTTTCCGCTTCTCGAAGACATCATATGGGCATAAAAGCAAAGATATCGCCCGGCGACGGTTATCGTCGGGCGATAAACAGTGCTTTAGTCAAGTCGTCCAGATCGCCAAGACGCACCAGCGCCGAAGGCGAATTACTTTTTCTCGCAGGTCTGGTTGCCCACGGTGCAGCTGGTCTTGCAGGCGCTCTGGCAGCTGGCCTGGCACTGGCCGCACCCGCGACCGGCGGTGTCCTTCAGGCAGCCCTGAGCCACGGTCTGTATATGCTTCACGATCTGTTCCCTCCGATGCAGTTTTCCGAGCCATTATACTGTATTTCGATGCCGGTTTCAATATGTCAGCCACCAGCGCCGCAATCCTCACTTCTCAATGAAGACGTCGATGCGCCGGTTCTTCTGGCGATTGGCCTCGGTGTCGTTGGGAACGATGGGCCGATATTCGCCATTTCCGGTGGCCGTAAGCCTTTTGGGATCCATGCCGCTGTTTTGCACAAGGAATAAAACCACATTGGTCGCCCGCTTGGTGGATAGCTCCCAGTTGGTCGGGAACAGCGTGGAATTGATAGGCACGCTGTCCGTATGCCCCTGCACCTCGATATCCCTGTTCAGCGTCTTGAGCATTTCGCCGGTCCGCTTGAGCACATCCCGCCCAACCGGTTTGATATCGGCGCTGCCGGAATCGAAGAGCACGATGGATTCGATGCGCAGAGTGATCGTGTTGACCTCGTCGATGATCGTAACGTACTCTCCCAGATCGTAATCCAGGATCAAATCCTCCATCTCTTCCACAAAGGCGTTAAAATCCGGGCCGATGGTGGCGCTGGGCAAGGACGTGGGCGGGGCGGTGAACGCCACGCCTGTGGGTTTGGGCGTGGGCGCCGGCGTCTGATCCGGCAGCCATATATCGTCGTACGGACCAACCGGCGTCGCCACGCCGCCATTGGGTTGAGCGTCATTCGCATCCACCATGAACTGGCTGCGCAAAGCGCTTGCGATGGCCACATATTTCTGTTTTTCGATGGTCGACATGGAGAAGAGCATGATGAAAAAAGTGAGCAGCAGCGTCACCATGTCTCCATAGGTGGCCATCCATTCCGGGATGCCCCCTTCTTCCTTTTTCTCGCTGCCCAACGAGCCACGCCTCTTACGCATCAGCCCGTCACCGATTCGCTTTCTTTGGCTTTTTGGGCCGTTTCCGCTTTTTCATAGGCGATCTTATGCGCCGGCGAGAGGAACGCTTTGAGCTTGTGTTCGATGATTCTTGGATTTTCACCGGCCTGTATGCATAACATTCCCTCAAGCACCATCTGCTTCCTGTTGATCTCCTCGTCGCTCTTCAGGCTCAGCTTGTTGGCAATCGGAATGCAGACGAAATTGGCCATGACGCTTCCATAAAAAGTTGTGACCAGCGCGACAGCCATGGCAGGGCCGATGTTGCTCGGGTCATCCAGCTTGCCAAGCAAAATCACAAGGCCGATCAGTGTGCCGATCATGCCCCAGGCCGGGAAGATCGTCCCCAGGAATTTATACATGCTCTGGCCTCTTTCGTGGCGGCTTTTGAGGCTCTCCAACTCGATCTCGGCGGTGTCTCTGACGATCTCCGGATCGAAACTGTCCACAACCAGCTCCAAGGTCTGGCGCAGAAATTCGTCCTGAATGCCATCCTTTTCCATCTCCAGCGCCAGCAAGCCCTCTCGCCTGGCAATGTTGGCCAGCTTTACAATCGTCCTGACGGCTTCGCCCGGAGGTTCTTCCTTGCCAAAAAAAGCCTTCAGCGTAACCTTGAGAATTTTAAAGATCTCATGAAGGCGGAAGCTGATGAGCAGCGAAGCAAGGGATCCGCCGAACACGATGAAAATGGATGGAAGATCGTAGAAGCCTTTCAGCTTGCCACTCAGGAGAATGGATACGATGATACACACGATGCCCAGCACGATACCGATGATCGTGCCGATATCCACGGGCAATATACCGCCTTGCTTGGGTTTCTCCTTAGGCTTCTCGTTAGAAACTTCCATGATCAATCCCTCTATCGCGTACATAGTATTGACAACACCGCATTTGCAGTGGGTCTTGTGAAATTGATGCGCACGACAACAATCGATACACAGCAACATATACGTTATTATATCGGCATTGTTTATCATAGCGTAAGATTTTATGCAGAAAATGTCAAGTTTGGGCCCTTCCTGTTTAAAGATGCAAATACAAAGTTAAGCATTGTCATTTCGGAAACTGTTATAATGTTAAGGAAGCGCTGCGTAAAGCAATGCAGACGCTGTTTGCTTCATTTATATCGGCAATTTTACAAAGGCCACGGAACCTTCGACCCCTTTGCACGGGTATATCAGGCAAAAGGAGTGTCGCCATGTCCGACCTGACACAAGCGCAAGCCCCAGCCGCCCGCTGCACCGCAGACGCTGCAGCGCAGCGCTGGCGGCACGGAGACCAAAGCGCTGCCCGCGACGTGTGGGAACAGTGCGGCGGGCGCATGCTGCGGCTGGCCCGGGCCGTCATTGGCAGCCGGGCTGCCGCGGAGGACGCCGTGCAGGAGGCCTTCCTGCGAGCGTGGCGCGCCATCGGGCGTTATGACCCGCAGCGGGCATTTGAACCGTGGCTGGCCACCATCGTCGTGCGCGAGTGCCGCCGGGCGCTGGCGAAGGAGACCCGGCGCAGGGCGGTTTTGCCACAGCCGCAGCCTGACGCCCCCGGCGGGGCGCTCTTTGATGCCGTGGAGAACCTGCCGTGCAAGCTGCGGGAGGTCGTGGCGCTGCACCACATGAGCGGCTACAGCGTGCAGGAGTGCGCTCAGGTGCTGCAGGTGCCATTGGGCACCGTCAAGAGCCGCCTACACCGTGCCCGCGCCGCGTTGGCCGCCCAGGGATTCGGAGGGAACCGCCATGGACAATAAAGCAATGCACGGCCAGCGCCCGACAGATAACACCGAACTTGAGCGCGCGATGCTGGCCGGCACTGACGAGGCCGCCGCCCGCCAGCAAGCCGTATGGAGCCGCATCGCCGCCGGGCGCGCCAAACCCCGCCGCTCGCCGGCCGGCCCGCTGGCGCTGACGGTGGCCGCCGTGGCCGTGGCCGCCGTGCTGCTCTTCGGCCTGCCCGGCTGGCTGCCTCAGGCAGACATCGTGCGGCCCATGGCTTCAGGTGCTGCTTCTCCGATACAAGCCAAAGTATTCTTAAGCGCCAACGTCCAGCTCTACGCACCGACGATGAGCTCGGTGCAGGGCATTACGGTGACCGCCCGCGACGGTCAGGGCAACGCCGTGGAAGGCGACTGGGCCACCTCCTGGGGCGTATTTCTGGGGCCAGTCAGCAGGCAGGGCAACTTGGTCCCCTCCACCGGCGAACCCACCACCACGCTGGAGAGCGCGGCTCGGGCCATGTGGAGCTTCCCATTGGATTCCGGCGACATCCCCCAAACCATCACGGTCACTTACACAGCGCCCGACGGGCAATTGGCCACGTTGACGCTGGAGCGCGACCGGGAGCATACGGGTTTTGTGCGCGTGGTGCAGCCGCTGGAGGCGTTGAACCTGCTGGTCAACGTGGAGGTCTACATCGCCGACCCCATGCGCAACGCGGTGTCCATGCCCATCGCTATCGAGGCCGTGGACGCTTCCGGTGCTCCTGTGCGCGGAGATTGGGCAGCGTCCTTCGGCCTGCTCGATGTCGAAGGCAGGAGTTTCAGCGGCAACCAGGCCAAGGCGGCAAACGCGGTGCGGTGGACCTTCACCGCCGGCAGCGCCGACCAAATCCCCGCGCAAGCGCAGATCACCTTCACCGCAGGCGGCCACTCTAAGACGCTGCACCTGATAAAGGACCCCGATTATTCCTGGACACTGCGCGTATCCCCCGCGGACTTGCTCTATATTCCCAAGGATAAGCCCGCCGAGACCCATCCGGTGAGCACCGACCCAACGACACCCCCGCCTGCCGAACCCAGGGACGACCCCACAACGATGGCGTCCGCTGCGCTCAGCGCCAGGCAGACAGTGGAAGCCTACTTCCAGGCCTGGCAAAAAAAAGACTCGACACTTATGCGTGGTTTCGTTGTTGATAATATGAAGGATATTGACTATGAACTGGACAAGCTCAAGGATATTATTTTGCTGTCCTGCGAGGATCAAACAGCCGGTCGAAGACAGATGTTCAGCTCCGCTTGGTATGCTAACCCGGCAGATATCGCCATCTTCCATGTGCGCTTCCGCGTGCAGTGTTCGCAGCCCGACGGTGTGGTCAGCGGGATGACCGATGGCGAGCATGAGATGGCGTATTATCTGGTTAAGGAGACCGCCGATGGACCGTGGATCATCGTCATGTGGGGGAATTGATATAACAAGATGCGGCCCCTTGCACCAACAACGGTGGTGAAGGGGCCGCATCCACTTTCTGTTCACGCCATGAATCTGTCTATTTCATCAATGGTCACGCCCTTGTGTATGACCAAATTCAAACCCAGGCTCAGCGTACGCGCCACGTCGTCCACCAGCGCGTCGATCTCCTTGGGCGTCACGATCAGGTCTCCCAGGTGTTCGCTTACAACCCTCTGTATCATCTCTTCCGCCTTATCGCCGGCCAGTTGGCCGTCCATGAGCTCTATGACGTCACGGGCGATGGTGCCGGCGTAGACGACCAGCGGCACGCCGATGGAGATGACCGGAACGCCCAGCGTGGCGAGGTTGAGCTCCATACGGCTGTTGCCCACGCCGCTTCCCGGGCAGATGCCCGTATCGCTGATCTGTATCGTGGTGCCCAGGCGGGCGGTGCTGCGGCTGGCCAGCGCGTCTATGGCGATCATAGCCGCAGGTTTGATCTTCTCCACGACGCCCAGAATGATCTCACCGGTTTCTATGCCGGTGATGCCCAGCACGCCGGGGGCCATGGCGCACACAGAGCGCACCCGCTCATCCACCTGGTCGGGGATCAGCTCGATCAAGTGGCGGGTCACCATCATTTGGCTCACAACCCGGGGCCCCAGCGCGTCCGGCGTGATGTTCCAATTGCCCAGGCCCACAACCAGCACCGTGGCCTTCTTGTCCAGGCCGGGCAGCAGCTCTTCCATCTCTCGAGCCATGCATCGGCTCACGCGCTCGGCCAGCTCGGGGTCTCGGTCTCTCAGGTTGGCTGCCTCGATGTTGATGTAAAGGCCCGGCGGCTTGCCCATGGCGCGGGAGCCTTGTTCGTCCAACACCCGTATGCGAGTCACGACGATGTCTTCATCCTCGCTGCTGACGGTGGATTCAATGCCGGGAATGTGGCTTCCCGCCAGCTCTCTGGCCTCGGCCGCCAAGTCCGTACGGACGGCTCTCATCATAAAACCTCCGGATAAAACGATGATAATCGGTTCTCTCATTGTTGCCGAGGAGTGCGAGATTTATGAATGATGCAATTCACCTGGCCCACAAGCTATAAATCACATAGATAAATAGCAGCAGGAGACCGACCGGCGATAATCGGCGGGAGGAAACGCATAACCAGATAAAGGTTGTTCAAATCCGCCCGCCAAAGCGCCACGGCGCCGCAGGCAAAAGAGTGTGTTTGCAATTTGTTTACAGCTATTTTCCAGCGTTGTATGTTATTTTATACGTATGGAACGGCATACTACCGTCGTTATGGATGATGAAATAGCGTCCATATGGTATAATACATAAATACGACGCTGCGAAAATCCGCAGAAGACCCGATTACCACAGGAGATTTGGATGCCCAGAGATTTTCGATATCGCGCCAGGCCGCGCTCCCTTGCGCCCATGCGCATGCCGGTGCGCCGCAGCGGCCTTCTAAACAGCACGCTGGCGCCTCGCCGCCGGCTGCGTGTGAACCCCATGGTGCTGCTGATTGGCGGCGCCGTCGTGGTGGTGGCGCTTCTTGTCATGCTGGTGGTGGCATTGGCCTCCGGCGGGCGCAACCGCGCAGCCAACGCGCAGGTTTCCGCCAGCCCTGCCATCACCGCGCTCGCGCCTTCGCCCAAGGCCAATGCCACACTAGACCCTGCCGCCACGCTGCCGCCCCGGGCTGCGGCGCTGGAGACCCCCTCGGTCACCGCGCCCACGGCCAGCTTCCGCGACCTGAGCTTTGGCGCGCGGGACATCACCATGGAGGTACGCCAGATCAACCAGCCCTCGTTCTATGGCGGAGAAATGTTCTTCTCCGCGGGTAACGGCAAGCTGGACAGCGGCGCCGTGCTCAAAAGCCTGTATACCTACAACGTGGAGACCGACGAGCTTAAAAAGATCGCCGACGCCAAGATCGCCTACGGCGAGTTCTACGAGACGCTCATCAACAAGGACTGGCTCGTGTGGCTGGAGACCGACCACCACGACAAGAACAATATTTACACGATGAAGCGCTCCGACGGCAAGATCACACTGCTGAAGAGCTGCAAAAACGGCAAGCCCAAGCTGCGCCTGAGCGGCAACACGCTGATCTGGATGGAGCAGGTGGACAAGGGCAAGGACGAGCTCATGATGATCGACCTGGAATCCCAGGAGAACATCAGCCTTTATTCCTTCACCGACATCGCGACCTACGGCGTGAGCGCCCCGTGCATCCAGGGCGACACCATCGTCTGGTCCAGCCCGGACCCGGTGTCCTCATCCACAAGCCTGATCTGCACCCTCAAGCTGGACGAGAACAGCGTGGATACCAACGGCCAGCTCAACGTGCAAAAATACGCGCCGGGCACCTACGTGCACGAGCCAGTGTACAACGGCCGCTATTACGCGTGGATCGACGGCAACAAGTCCCCCAACGCCAAGCTCTATCTGAGCGAGTTCGGCCAGGCGCCCAAGGTCATCGCCGAGGGTGTCACGACCTACAGCCTGGGCAGCGACATCCTGGTATATGGCCACGCCCGCCAGGTGTGGGTGTATGTGCTGGCCACCGGGGAAACCTGCCGCCTGACCAGCCAGGGCGATCTGGGCATGCTGCCCGAGGCCTTCGGCCGCACAGTCGTGTGGTATGACATCACCGAGGGCACCGGCAGCGATGTGCTGCGCTATAAAATTCTCTCCGATGAAGATGTCGGCGTGACATCCACTCCCACACCAGAACCCACGGCCACGCCGGCCGCGCCCGCCGAAGGCGAAGGGGAAGGAGAGGGCGAGCCCACCGCTTCCGCTGAAGCGTCGGCCGATGCATCGGCATCCGCCAGTGCCAACGCTTCGCCCACCGCATCCGCCAGCGCCACCGCCGAAGAAGACGAGTAAAAGTTCCCACAAAGGAAGCATAATGCCAACCCTGAAAACTGTATACCTGTGCAGCGAGTGCGGCGCAGAAAGCCGCAAGTGGGTGGGCCGCTGCCCCTCCTGCGGCAGTTGGAACACCATGATGGAGGAGGCCGAGGAAAAGGCCCCCTCCCAGGCCAAGCCCGAGGTGGCCGGCGGCGCCGAAGCCATGGCGCTGCCCGATGTGCCCATGGCCGATTTCGGCAGGCGCACCAGCGGCATCGCCGAGCTGGACCGCGTGCTGGGCGGCGGTGTGGTGCCGGGTTCTCTTGTGCTCATCGGCGGTGACCCGGGCATCGGCAAATCCACGCTGCTGCTGCAGGCCGCCGAAAACCTGGCCCAGGACGACACGGTGCTCTATGTGTCCGGCGAGGAATCGCTGCGCCAGATTGCGCTGCGGGCGGCACGCCTGGGCGCCCGGGCTCACAACCTGAAGCTGCTCAGCGAGACCAATGTGGAACGCATCCTCCATCAGGCCGACCGGCTGCACCCCGGCGCCGTAGTCATCGATTCCATCCAGACGATGTACCGCTCGGGCATGACGTCCTCGGCGGGTTCGGTGACCCAGGTGCGCGAATCGGCGGCGGCCTTCCTGGCGCTGGCCAAGGAGCGCGGCTGCCCTGTGTTCCTGGTGGGCCACGTGACCAAGGCCGGATCGCTGGCCGGGCCTCGGGTGCTGGAGCACATGGTGGACACAGTGCTGTATTTTGAAGGCGATGGCATGCACAGCTACCGCGTGCTGCGCTCGGTCAAGAACCGTTTCGGTTCCACCAACGAGATCGGCCTGTTTGAGATGGGCGAGACCGGCATGCGCGAGGTGCTCAACCCCTCTGAGCTGCTGCTGCGCGACCGCGTGGCCGCGGCCGGCTCGGTGGTGGCGGTGTCGGTGGAGGGCACGCGGCCGGTGCTCGTGGAGCTGCAGGCGCTGGTGTGCACCACAGTTTTCGGCACGCCGCGGCGCATGGCCACCGGCATCGATTACAACCGCATGGCGCTGCTCATCGCCGTGCTGGAGAAGCGCGCGGGCCTCAAGCTCTATGACCAGGACGCCTACGTGAACGTAGCCGGCGGCCTGAAGCTGGAAGAGCCGGCGGTGGACCTGGGCGTGGCGCTGGCCATCGCCTCGGGCGCGCGGGGCCGCCCGCTGCCGGAGGGCATGGCCGTATTTGGCGAGATCGGCCTGACCGGCGAGGTGCGCCCGGTGGGCCGCGCCGAGGTGCGCCTGAGCGAATGCGCCAAGAGCGGCTTCACCCACGTGGTGCTGCCCAAGCGCAACTGCCGGGGGCTAAAGATTCCAGATGGGCTGCAGCTCATAGGGGTCACGACTGTTTCAGAAGCACTGGATTTGATATGATCTATGACGTGCAGAAGGATTTCGCGCCCGCAGGCGCGACCAAAGGGCTTTCCGGTCGCCCTTTGGAAACCTTCGGCCCCATAATGATAGAGGAGTTATAAATGCCACAATACTATTCCACCTTCCCCTCCGGCTTTGAGCCGGTCATCGAAGAGTTCATAAAAGCCGACCTGCCGGGTACGCAGATTCTGCGGGTGCTGGATGGCGCCGTGGAATACCGGCGCAGCGCCGTGCTCAGCGAATCCCCCCGCTGGTTTAACAACAGCTTTTTATGCCTGACCACGTTCCCACGCAGCGCCAAGAGCAAGGACCCGATACAGGACATGGTGCGCCTGGCCCTGCAGCGCGGCGTGGATTCCGACGTCATCGCCCGGCACCTGCCCGACGGAGCCGCCACGTGCCGCGCCATGTTTATGATGGAAGGCCTGCTGGCCCACGTGGGCGACCGGACGCTGGCCAAGACCGAGGAATTCCTGAGCATGAACAGCGGCCTGAGCATTCAGCGCGCCCGGCCGGACGTGGAATTTTGGTTCCTGTACCGCAGCGAGGGGTTGGGCTTCCTGCTGATGCGGCTGACCCGTCACCGCGATTTCGCCCGGGAGCTGCCCGCCGGCGAACTGCGCCCGGACATCGCAAGCCTGCTGGTGCGTCTGAGCAACCCGAAGATCAACGATGTGTTCCTGGACCCATTCGCCGGCCACGGCGGCATCGTCAAAGCAAGGCTGGCCTCCCCCGCTGCTTCCGTTACCGCCGGCGATGCCAATGGAAGGCTGGCCGCAGAGCTGGGCGCCGTGTGCGCCCCCCACAAGCACGCCCGGGCGCTGACGATGGATGCGCTGGACATGGGAGCCATCGCCTCGGGCTCGGTGGACGCCATCGTGTGCGACCCGCCCTGGGGCGACCACGAACCGCTGGAGAACCCCACGGAGTTTTACGGGCGCTTCTGCGCCGAGGCTCGCCGCGTGCTCAAGCGCGATGGCCGTCTGGTCATCCTGAGCGCCCTCAAGCGCGAAGCCGAGGGGGCCCTGCGCACCGGGTTTGCCGTGGAGCGCCGCCTGGATGTGCTGGTCAGCGGCAAAAAGGCCTCCGTGTTCGTGTGCCGCTGCGTCAAATAAGCATCTTTGACATTTGAGCGTCTTTACCACCCGAACAGGCTATAACGATAACGTCATCTGTATGCGTAATCATACAAACCTTTATACCGCATCGGAGGCATCATGAAAAAAATACTCAGAGTCATTTTCGTGCTGATCGGCGCGTCGGCCGGCGCGGCGGTGGTTGTGCTGCTGCAGGGCATTTTGACCGATTTCAACCTGATCTCCCGCCCGCTGAATTTCTGGATTACGCTGATCGCATACATCGTGTTCTGCGCGGGAGGCGTGGCGCTGTCCATGGTGTATACGCCCGCCCTGCTGCGCCAGTTGGACCGCGCCGAACAGGCGCTGCGCGCGGCGCCTGCCGCCGACATCGCCTCCGGCGTCGTAGGCCTGGTGGTGGGCCTTGTGCTGGCCTTCCTGATCAGCCAGTTGGTGCGCCTGCTGCCCTTCCAGTGGCTGTCCATCACAATCGCCATCTGCCTGTATCTGGTGCTGGGCTATTTCGGCGTCAACATCGCCGTAAACCGCCGCCATGACCTGATGGGCTTCATGCGCAAGATGGCCGGCCGCGAGGGTAAGCCCGCCACCGAGGGCGAGGAACTGCTCTCGCAGAAGCTGCTGGACACATCGGTCATCATCGACGGGCGCATCTTTGAAATCTGCAAGGCCGGCTTTTTGGAAGGGCATCTCATTGTGCCCAGCTTTGTGCTGGACGAGCTGCGCGCCGTGTCCGACAGCGAAGACGACCTCAAGCGCAGCAGAGGCCGCCGGGGCCTGGACATCCTGGCCCGCCTGCAGCATGAGCTGTCCCGCCCGGTGGCCGTGCTCAACCGAGACTTTCCCGAGCTGGCCGACGTGGACGCCAAGCTGCTGAAGCTGGCCGCGGAGCTGGGGGCAAAGGTCATCACCAACGACTACAATCTCAACAAAGTCGCCCGCGTGCAGAACATCAAGGTGCTCAACATCAATGAGCTGGCCAACGCCGTCAAGCCCATCGCGCTGCCCGGAGAGGAGATGACCGTAAAAGTCGTCAAGCCCGGCAAGGAAGCCGGCCAGGGCGTGGCCTATCTGGAGGACGGCACAATGATCGTTGTGGAGGGCGGTTCACGTTACATCGACGAAGCGGTGCAGATCATCGTGACCAGCTCTCTGCAGACCTCAGCCGGTCGCATGATTTTTGGAAAATTATCCTAACGCCATTGTGTGAGTTCGACAAGCTTCGGCACAAATCAAAACGATAACTGATTGTGTTTCTTTTGCACATTCTGTATACTTAAACATATTATTTCACAAACTTCCGGCGAAGCGTTCCGCATGGATTCCATCGTAGGAAACCGTTTCCATGTGCGCATGTTTCGCCTCTCCGCAGCATAAGATTTCTTGATTTGACAGGTTATACACCATGCCAGCAAGGTTACCGGCGCACCACGCTGCAGGAGGTCATAAGTAGATCCATGGAGATTGTAGAAGCCCCGCATCCCCAGGAGCTCAAACTGATCATACACACATCCTCGGCCTTGTTCCATGGCCGCATCCAGCGTGCGCTGGCAGAAGAAACCGGTTTGGCCGCTGCCATTGAGACCGTGCCGCCCGATGGCGCCGTGCCGCCGGATGACCCGCGGGTGCCCAGCGTCCATCTGCTGGATTGCTCATTGGACGCAGAGGTTGTGGACCGCCACCTTCGGTACGCCCGCCAGGGCGCTCCTTCCCGGTCGTTCATATGCGTGGGCAGCAGCATCGGCGAAGAAGCCGCCGCCGACCTCGTGTTGCGGGGCGCCTCCGCTTTTGTCCACATCGATAACCTGGCCAGGCTGCCACAGGTGCTCCAAGGCGTGCTGCGCAGCGCCCACGCCGGGCCCCCCGGCGATGACCCAGAAGCGCGCATGAAGTCGTTGGTGGATTTCTTTACCAACGTAAGCCATGAGCTGCGCACCCCGCTGTCGCTGATCCTGCTGCAGATGGACAAGATGCGTGCCAACGCAGGCAACCCCCAGCGCCTGCATCAAGCGATCGAATCGGTCACGGTCAACTCCTACCGCCTGACCCGTCTGGTCAACAACCTGCTGGATATCACCAAGATGGAAGGCGGCTTTATGACGCTGAACCTGCGCAGCCGCGACATCGTGAGCGAGCTGCGGGCCATCTGCGAATCGGTGCAGGAATATGCTGCCATCCGGGGCATCAAGCTGCACTTTGTCAGCGACATCAACAGCCTCTTTATCGACCTGGACCGGGACAAGCTGGACCGCATCGTGCTCAATCTGCTCAGCAACGCCATCAAACACACCGGCGACGGCGGCGCCATCACGCTGGGTCTGCAGAGCCTGCGGGATATCGTGCGCATCCGGGTGGCCGACACCGGCGACGGCATCCCCGAAGACCAGCTGGAGGCCATTTTTGACCGCTTCAGCCAGGCCAGCAATGCCCGCAGCGGCTCCGGCGAAGGGTGCGGCATAGGCTTGGCCCTCGTGCGCTCGCTGACTGAACTGCACCGGGGCCGCATATGGGTGCAGAGCAAGCCCGGCGGCGGCAGCACCTTCACCGTAGAACTGCCCACCACAATTTCCGACATTAAGAAAACCTCATTGCACATCGAGAGCTACGAGCTGAACCGCAAGGTGGACATGGAATTGAGCGATCTGCAGGCTCCTGGCATCAATCCGTAGAGCGGACCTTCACCGCCGGATCCGTTGCGTCGCCGGCAATTCAGACATATCACATCGTGCCTGCACGGCTGAGAGCGGCATCTTGACAAACAGTTTAGAGCGAATCCGGAAGAAGCGCGTCCTCTTCCGGTTTTTGCGCCGCATGGCGACCTTCCCGGCAGTGCAAACTAGAAAAAAATATTGGAGAGCCGCATGCCCACATCGCATCCCGACGACAACGCGACGCAAAGCGTGATGCTGGTGGCCAATCCCCGTTCGGGCACCCTTCAGCGGGACCCCGCATTGCTGGAGCAGGCCGTACAGGCGCTGCGCTCCTGGCGCCTGGAGCCGCAGGTGCATCGCCTGGAACCCGACCGCCCGGTGCGCAAGCTGGTGGGCGAAGCGCTGGCCGCCGGTATGCGCCGGTTTGCCGTGCTGGGCGGCGACGGAACCCTGAGCGCCGTGGCCGGCGTGCTGGCCGGCAGCGATGCGTCGCTGGCCATTCTGCCCGGCGGCACGGCCAACAACGTGGCCCGCTGCATGGGCGTGCCGGCGGACATGGAGGGCGCCGCGGCGCTGCTGCGCACAGGGCGGTTGGTCGCCGTGGACGTGGGCCGTGCCCGCTGCGCCGGCGCCGAGGCGGTCTTTCTGGAATTGTGTATGGTTGGCCTGATCTCCACGCTATCTGCCATCGGCGACGAAATCCGCCATGGCAACCCGCGGCGCATCGGTGCATTTCTGCGAACGCTGGCACTGACTCCGCCGGCGGCATTCACGTTGTCGCTGGACGGCGGCGAACCTGCCACCCACAACGCCCATCTGGCCGTGGTCACCAACATGCCGGCCACGGGGCTGCACTTCCAGGTGGCCTGCCCCGGTTGCCAGCGCGACGGCCTGCTGGATGTGCAGATGTTCGCCGACCTCAACAAACCCGGCCTGCTGCGCCACCTGGCCGGCGGCGTCTATCTGGACAAGCCCGAGGACCCGCGCATCACCCGCCAGCAGGCGCGGCGCGTCGTCATAGAGACCGAGCCTGCACAGCCGGTGTCGGTGGATGGGGACATCATAGGGTATGGGAAGTGCGAGATTGAGATTTGGCCGGGGGCCTTGCAGATTTATGTGCCTTAATATAAGCCAAACCAAATGATAGGCAGCAGGAGGGCCGCATTCCTCAACGTCTATCGATAGACAGGGAGATTCCTCACGGAGTTTATCCTGAGCGAAGCCGAAGGGTAACGTTGCTTAATAGGATGATTCTTTGCTTCGTCCTACTCTCACCCGCGACTCAACGCAAAATATTCATCCCTTGTCATCGAATACATCACGCTGTCATAAACCGTGCCGTCATAAATCCTGCTGCCCTGGCGCAGCGTGCCTTCATGGGTGAAGCCGCATTTCTCTATGACCCGCCGGCTCTTGCTGTTGTGGGGGTAATGATACACCGACATCAGGCTTAAGCCCATCTCCTCGAAGGCGTGGCGCAGCACGGCGCATACAGCTTCGGGCATGTAGCCATGGCCCCAATGCTCCTCGGAGAGCACATAGCCTAGCATCTTCACATCGGGCACATGGCTGCGCCGCTGGTCGTCGTGCAGGCCCACGGAGCCGATGGCGCGGCCGCTGCCGCGCAGGGCGATGGCCCACACCTCCTCACCGGAGACGAAGTTCTGCAGGATGCGCATGGTGACCTCACGGCTGGCGTGGGGCTCCCAACCGGCCGCTGGGCCCACGTTGGGGTTCCTGGCGTAGGCGTAGAGGTCGTCCAGATCGTCCAAAGACCATGGCCGCAGGATCAGCCGCTCCGTATACAACGTTTTCATACCATCCTCCTACTATCTCTTACGCTACATCCTTCGCCGTCTATCGACGGCGATGCCTGGCCGGGGCCTTCGGCCCCTGCTCGGCCCTGCATCCTGGCTCGTTTCCTGCGGAAACGACCAACTGGCCGCAGGCTACGCCTGCTGCTCGCCCATGCATCCAGGGAAATGCTCCTATGGCGACGCTTGTTGCGTCGCCATCACGCATTCCCTGCAATGATCCCTCCACCTATGCATTCGTCGCCGTCGTAGAGCACCACGCTCTGCCCGGCGGCCATGGCCCGCTGGGGCTGCGCGAACTCCACCAGGGCGCCTTCATCGTTCAACGTTACCCTTGCCGCCTGGTCGCTCTGGCGGTAGCGGACCTTGGCCATGCAATCAAAGGCCTGCGCCGGCGGCCGCCCGGCGCAAAAGGTCATCTCCTCCAGGCGGCAGTGGCCGGCGAACAGCTCCGGCGGCTCCCCCTGGCTCACATACAGCGTGTTGTGCGCCAGATCCTTTCCCACGACAAACCATGGCTCCCCGGTGCCGCCGCCGCCGATGCCCAGGCCCTTGCGCTGGCCGGGCGTATAATACATCAGGCCGTCGTGCCGGCCCACCTCGCGGCCATCCAGCGTGCGCATGGGGCCGGGCTGCGCCGGCAGGTAGCGCTGCAAAAACTCCTTGAACCGCCGCTCCCCGATGAAGCAGATGCCGGTGGAATCCTTCTTTTGCGCCACATTGAGGCCCGCCTGGGCTGCCAGGGCCCGCACCTGGGCCTTGCGCAGAGCTCCCAGCGGGAACACCGCGCGGCTGAGCTGAGGCTGCGTGAGCATATAGAGGAAATAGCTTTGGTCCTTGTCTCCGTCCGCACCCTTGAGCAGCGCATAGCGGCCATCCCGGCGCTCCACGCGGGCATAGTGGCCGGTGGCTAGCCGGCCATCGCCCAGCCTGGCGGCAGTGTCCAGCAGCTCGCGGAATTTGATCTCCCGGTTGCACAGCACGTCGGGGTTGGGCGTACGCCCGGCGCGGTATTCGCTCAGGAAATGTTCAAACACCCGGTCCCAGTATTGGCGGGCGAAGTTCACCGTGTAATAGGGCACGCCCAGCGCGTCGCACACCCGGCGCACATCCTCATAGTCGGCGGTGGCCGTGCACGCGCCGTCGTCAGCTTCCTCTTCCCAGTTTTTCATGAACACGCCCAGCACACGAAGGCCCTGATCCCGCAGCAGCAACGCCGCCACCGCCGAATCCACCCCGCCGCTCATGCCTACAACAATAGTCTCTTGTGACATACTGTAAATCCTTGTGTCCTCCATCGGAGCTGTCGTGTCAGGCATATTTGCATAACCATTCAAACTATTGATACCGAAGGTTTCCAAAGGGCGATCGGAAAGCCCTTTGGTCCTCGCAGGCAATGCGCTTGCGCATTGCCGGTCGTCGCCTTTGGCGACGAGCATCGCGCCAACAGGCGTTGCCCCGGCTTGCGGCAACGTCGGCTTTAGCCGATGTGAGAGCAAGCCGATAGTTGCGTAAGGCGCAACGTAGGGCGCGAAATTTCTTCTCTTTGCATGATTAAGCGCTGTATGTAATTAGCGCGACAGCATCGCTATTTTTCCCATGATACGTTGAGCCGGGGACGCTGTCAACCACAGACCAACTGCATTGCCAAATTCCGACGAATGTGGTATGGTTTAGCTGCTCACAAAGGTAACGAAGGAGGCCGCAAAAATGACCTACGTTCCCGATGAAAACCGTTACAAGCAAATGACCTATACCCGGCTTGGCCGCAGCGGAATCCTGATAAGCGCGCTCAGCCTGGGCCTATGGCACAACTTCGGCCAGGAAACCCCCGAAGCCACCGCCCGCGCCATGGTGCGCCGCGCCTTCGACCTGGGCATCACCCATTTTGACATCGCAAACAATTATGGCATCCCCGGCGGCTCGGCGGAGAGCACCTTCGGGCGCATCCTGAAGTCCGACTTCGCCAATCATCGCGACGAGCTGCTCATCAGCACCAAAGCAGGTTACTACATGTGGCCGGGCCCCTATGGCGATTGGGGAAGCAAGAAATACCTGGTGTCCAGCCTGGACCAGAGCCTCAAGCGCATCGGCGTGGACTATGTGGACATTTTCTACCACCACCGCCCGGACCCCAACACGCCCATGGAGGAGACCATGGACGCGCTGGCGCACATCGTGCGCAGCGGCAAAGCCCTGTATGTGGGCCTCAGCAACTACAAGGCAGAGCAGACCGCTCAGGCCGAGAAATTGTTGAACGAGAGAGGCGTGCACTGCCTGCTGCACCAGCCCAGCTATTCCATGCTCAACCGCTGGGTGGAGGACGGCCTTCTGCAGACCACCGGGGAACTGGGCATCGGCGTGGTGGCCTTCAGCCCGCTGGCCCAGGGCCTGCTGACCGGCAAATACCTGAAAGGCGTTCCGGCGGACAGCCGCGCCGTGCGCGACGGCCGCTTCCTAAAGCCCGAGCAGATCACGGCGGAGAAGATCGCCATGCTCAACCGCCTCAACGACATCGCCGCCCAGCGCGGCCAAACCCTCTCGCAGATGGCGCTCTCCTGGGTGCTGCGCGACGGCCGCGTGCACGCCTGCATCATCGGCGCCTCCCGCGCCGAGCAGTTGGATGAGAACGTGGCCGCTCTGGCCAACACGACGTTCAGCGCGGACGAACTGGCGGCCATAGATAAAGCGATCGGCTAAAGCCTTTCGCCGCCGACGCTGTTGCGTCATCGGCGATTCAGACGACTTGTCACAACTCTCTCTTATCGTCCGCCGCGCATGTCGCCGGACGATATCTTTTAAAACTCATACTTTGGTTCCAATGGACGTTTCCGCCTGCGGGCGAGCGTTTATTCATACCATTAACGTGTCTTCGGCTTCCTCCCGTCGGATGAACCGACGGTCGGCTTCCTGCTATTCTTTTCAAACCGGGTTCTTTGGCAAACTGGGCAGTCCAGCAGCATTAAGGAGAGACAATGTCGAGTGAACACTTCCCTGTCGAAATAAGTGTACTGTCTTCCACAGCGCTTCGCGCCTATATCTCGGATATGTACTTCGAATCCAGCGCCAATGTGACCTGCCGGCTGCACTACCGGAGCATACACGACACCTACCGTGTCGTCGCCGACGGCGCGGAGTATTATCTCAAGGTGTACCGTCAGGGTTCGCGGAGCAAAGAGGAAATCCAAGGGGAAGTCGAACTGATCGACTGCCTGCGGCGTCACGGCATCCAGACCGCTCAGCCCATTCAGGACAAGCGCGGCGCGCATGTCGCCTGCTTCCCTACCGCCGATGGGGAGCGCTGCGGCGTGCTGTTCACCTCGGTGGGCAACCGCCTTTTCAGCGACGCCGAAGAAACGCCCGGGCTCAACGAGCGCCTGGGCGAAAGCGTCGCAGTGATCCACAGGATCTGGGACACCGAAAACCCTCAGGCTGTGCGCACCCCGCTGGACGCGGAATCCTTCATTCAAAGGTCCATGGAGCACATCCGGTCCTTCCGTGAGCTGTATGAATTCGACATCCATTTCCTGGAAGACGTAGCGCGCAGAACCGACTCGGCGCTTCGATCCTTACGCAAGGCTCCGCCGGCCTATGGCTTCTGCCATGGGGACATTTACGCGGACAACATACGGTTCAACGACCAAGGCGCGCCGGTGCTGTTCGACTTCGATTTTGCCGGCATGGGCTGGAGGGCCTACGATATTTCCCTGTATGCCTATGGCTTTGGCCTCGGTGCGGAAAAGGACACGCTGGAGAAGCGCCAACGCCGGCTGGACGCTTTCCTGCGGGGCTATCAAAAGCACTTATCTCTGTCGGACGAGTTCCTGGAATCCATCCCGCTCTTCATTCCTTTCCGCAGGATCTTCAACATCGGTTCCTTGTACATCGCCATGGCCAACATCTGGGGAGACAACGCGGCGTTGCGCAGCACAAGGGCGGACATCCAAACGCTCAAGCGGTGGCTGGAGTTGAATCCGGTGATTTAGGCTTTGTACCGCGAGAGGGCCGTATGCAATACGGCCCTACAAGCAGAGTGTGCAAAAGAAAACCCTGACCAACAAGTGGGCGGATCTGCTACACGGCCCTTCGAGCGGCGACTGTACTCTCCTATCCGGGTTGGTCAGCAAATATTACTGAGTGGAGTACATTCGTAGGGCCGTATTGCATACGGCCCACCTACGGCATAAAATAGGTATCCTCCGACCAGCGGATGGGATTGTTCCGGATATATTCGACAATTCTCCAGTATTCATCTTCATCTCGGATGATGTGCTCATAATAATTTCCCTGCCATATCGGTTTGCCCTGAACCCCCATCATCTGATTGATCCTGGATGTCACAGCGCCCTTAAACCCGCGAACCATCGCCCCGACCGTGCCAGAAGGCGATTGTAGGGCCGTATTGCTTACAGCCCGCGCTCGGGCGGTACCGGTTGCCGTATTGGTTTGCCGGTATGAGTCCAAACCCTTCTTCTCTATCTGAAGAATCCCATGGAAATGATTAGGCATGACAACATACTCACCAGCATGCATATCCATTCGCACTTGGATTGTACGGGTCCATTCTTCCGAAACGATATTGCCAGGAGGATTTAGTTCCATATGCCCGTTTCGTATTTCTCCAAAAAGGCTCTCCCTGTTCCAGGCACATATGGTAACAAAATAAAACCCGTTTGATGCATAATCAAACGTTCTCAGGCGGATGTGCTTTCTGTTGGGTACATTGGACATCATATCCCTAAAGAAAAGCCCGGGCGAACCCGGGCTGGAATGAAATCTGATTATTCCACACTCACAATATAATAGTAGATCGGCTGCCCTCCGGGGTATGCCTCGGCGTCGCAGTTCTTGTATTCGGCGCGGATGCGGTCCCGCAGGGCCATGGCATCTTCCTCGCGCACATCGGCGCCCCAATAGAAGCTGACCATGGAGCTCTGGTCGTCACTCATGGCCCTCACAAGGTCCATGGTCACTTCCTCCACACTGTGGCCCACGGCGACGATCGTCTTCTCTCCAATGCCGAGGATGTCGCCCTTTTTGATGTCGAACCCGTCGGCGGAGCTGTCGCGCACGGCATAGGTCACGCTGCCGCTGCGCACGGTCTTGAAGGCGTCGGCCATGGCCTGGGCGTTCTCCTCCGGAGAGGCCTCGGGGTTGAAGGCCAGCGCCGCGGCGATGCCCTGGGGCACCGTCTTGGTGGGCACCACATACACCTGGCAACCCACCAGCTCCACAGCCTGCCGTGCGGCCAAAATGATGTTGCTGTTGTTGGGCAGCACCAGCACGTGGTTGGCGTTTACGGCGCGGATGGCCGTGGCAATGTCCTCGGCGGAGGGATTCATCGTCTGGCCGCCCTCCACGAAGCCGTCCACCATGATGTCGTGGAAGATACCCTTGATGCCCTCGCCGGCGGCCACAGCCACGATGGCCTGCTCCTTGGGCGGAGCGATGGGCTGGGGGGCCAATGCGGCGCGCCGCTCCATGATCTCGCGGTGCTGCTCGCGCATGTTTTCGATCTTAATGGCCGAAAGCTCGCCCAGCTGCAGCGCCAGTGTAAGCACCTTGTCCGGCGTCTCGCTGTGGATGTGCACCTTGAGGATGGTCTCGTCATGCACCAGCACCATGGAATCGCCCAGCGTCTCCAGGCGGGCGCGCAGGCGCTCGATGGCGGCGGCATCCACATTGGGCTTGAGATTTTCAATCAGGAATTCGGTGCAATAGCCTTTCTCGATGACGTCCTCGTCATGGAAGGGCTCGAAGAGCTCGGCCTTGGGGCTGGGCGCGGCAGGCACGGCGGGCTGGGCCGCCTTGGGCGCCGGGGTGACCAGGCCGCGGCCTTGCAGCGAGGCCAGGAAGCCTTCATAAATCGTCAGCAGCCCGCGGCCGCCGGCATCCACAACGCCGGCTTTCTTGAGCACGTCCAGCATGTCCGGCGTGCGCTGCAGCGTCTGCTCGCCGTATTCCAGCACAGCCTCCATGAGGGTGGTCACATCGGCTCCAGCGGCGGCCTGGCGGGCGGCCTCCTCGGCACAAGCGCGGCTCACGGTCAGTATCGTGCCCTCCCGGGGCTTCATCACCGCCTTATAAGCGGTCTCCACGCCGGCGCGCATGGCCTCGGCAAAGGTGCGGGCGTCCAGCTCCTGGTTGCCGTCCACACCCTTGGAAAAACCACGGAACAGCTGGCTTAAGATGACGCCGGAATTGCCTCGGGCGCCCTTGAGCGCGCCTTTGGCCAGCGCGTCGGCCACCGCCGGGCATGTGGGCATTGTCACGGCCTGCACCTCACGGCAGGCGTTCTGCAGCGTCAGGCTCATGTTGGTGCCGGTGTCGCCGTCGGGCACCGGGAATACGTTCAGTTGGTTGATGTCGGCCTTGTTGCTTTCCAGCAATGCTGCGCCGTTTAATATCATCTCCCGCAATAGGGCGCCGTCGATCCTGTCAAAAGCCAATTCCCCGTCTCCTCCTAACCAATGTGGAGCGCCGGGCCCCGCCCAGCTGCTAAAAGCTATACGCGGACACCCTCTACCACGATGTTGACCTTTGTCACCCGCAGCCCAGTCTCTTGTTCCACGTTATAGCGTATGATGTCGATGGCGGATTCGGCAACCACATTGATGGAAGTGCCGTACTCCACGATGACATACATCGTGATCTGTGTTTCGTCGCCGTTGGACACCACGCGCACGCCCTTGGCATAATTCTCGCGGTTGAGCAGCTCGGCGATGCCATCGCTGGCCCGCTTGCCGCTCATGCCCACAATGCCGTAGCATTGCTCGGCGGCGCGACCGGCGATGGCGGCGATGACCTCGTTGGAGATGTTGATGGCGCCATAATTGGTGATGATGCTGGCCATATGGTTCCCTCCTGTGACAGGCGGCCCGTCAAGCTCGTTTTCCTTATATTTTATGTCGGCACACCGTTTTCAATATCAAAACTTCGTGTCGTCAGGCGCTTGGCGCGGGCGAGCCATGGTTGAATATGGTAGTCCCGCACGAATGCCGAAGGCTGTATACGGTTTTTGCGCAGCACCACAGGCTGCGCACGGAACACATTTTAGCACATCATCGGCGATTTGAACAGATGCGTTGAGCATTCGGACCAAATAATGTTAGCAATCCTAATCTTTCTCGTTGTGCGCAAAGAGAAAAGGCCACCCATAAAAGGCAGCCTTGATTCGTCTGATTCTACGTACGGATCACACCACCGTCTGCACGGGTTGATCGAAGGCCTCACGGTTGGCCATCGCATAGTCGCGCAGCGTGAAGTCGTAGATGCACCACAGAGCGCTGAAGACACCGCCCAGAAGCACGTTGACGACCAGCCCGATGATGAGGTTGTTCATCGACTCATAGCTCTGGGGCACCGTGTTCCAGCGCTTGAGCGCGTTGTCCCTGGCCTTGAAGTGGGTTGTGGCGTTGTAGATGTTCCAGGCGCCGGCGATGATGCCCGCGCACGTGAGCACCTGCACGATGCCGATCACCAGCCACACGATGGCGGTGATGTTCTCCCGGCGGGACACCTCCGCGGCGACTGCCTGTTTCTGTTGTTCTGTCATGGGCGTCCTCCCGCTCTTTCATATCATCGTCAGTATATGGCAATGGCACTCCTGTGTCAATCAACGGAACCAATGGCGAAGGGCTAGAACCCCGTTTTGTTGGTCGGATCGTTGAAAATACCGAAAGCGGCGGCAGCTGCCAGCACGGCGTCGATGATCGCGCGGGCGGTGCCACTGGTGATGCCCACCACGTTCCACAGGCCAAAGCTGTCACCCACCAGCAGCAGAAGCGCGCCTACGGATGCCCAGGCTGCCTTGGATTTCAAACGATTTTGTACGGTGTTCATGCATATCCCCCTTTCTGAAGATTCCTCCATGGTCATTTTATGACCCCAGCTGCCCTGGGATGAACCCTTGCCGCGGCCGGCGCCGCATTGTCGGCACGTAAAAATCAAGCGAAAACGGCTAAGCGCCCACCGCGCCCTTGACAGCGCCGCCCATCGCGCTAAACTGGAACCAATCCGCATAACAGGAGAACTCACACGAGCATTCAACCACATAAAACGGCGCTGCCTGAATTATTAGCCCCCGCCGGAGGGCCGGAGCAGCTGCGCGCCGCCGTGGAAAACGGCGCCGACGCCGTGTATCTTGGCGCCAAGGCGTTCAGCGCCCGGGCCAGTGCTACAAACTTTACCGGCGACGAGCTGCACCAAGGCATCGAATATGCCCATGGCCGCGGCGTCTCGGTGTATCTGACGATGAACACGCTGGTGGGCAACGGTGAGATGGCAGCAGCCGTAGACGCCGCCGGCAGCGCTTGGCTGGCCGGGGCCGACGCGCTGATCGTGCAAGACCTGGGCCTGGCCCGCGTCTTGCGCACCCACCTGCCCGATTTGCCGCTGCACATGAGCACCCAGGGTACCGTGCTGAGCCTGGAAGGCATCCGGGCGCTGGCCCCGCTGGGCTTTTCCCGGTTCATCCTGGCCCGGGAGCTGCCCATGGAGCGCGTGGCGGCCATCGCCGCGGCTTCGGATATCCCTGTGGAAGTCTTTGTCCACGGAGCGCTGTGCGTGTGCTACAGCGGCCAGTGCCAAATGAGCAGCATGATCGGCGCGCGCAGCGGCAACCGCGGCCGCTGTGCCCAGCCTTGCAGACTGCCGCAGGCTTTGCGGGATGGCGGTGCAGCAAGCGCCGCCATAGGAGCAAAGCCGGTCATCGCCGCAGGCGATGAGCATCGCCGCCGTTCAGGCGGCGACAGATGTACCACAGACGCCCTTACCTCCCTCCTTAGCCCCAAAGACCTGTGCGCGCTGGAGCAGCTGCCGGCCCTGGTGAAGGCCGGTGTGGCGGCGCTCAAGATTGAGGGCCGGCTGAAGTCCCCGGAATACGTCGCCGTCGTCACCCACATCTATCGCAAGACGTTGAACCGCCTGGCTGAAGGCCGGCCGCCGGATGTAAGCCCTCAAGACCGCAACGACCTGGCCCAGGTGTTCAACCGGGGCTTCACCGCCGGCTGGCTGGGCGGCGCGCGGGGAGAGAGCCTTTGCGACGCCGGCACGCCGGGCCATCGGGGCGTGCCCCAGCCCGACCCCACGCTGGCCGACCGCGCCTGCCGCAGCTTCGAGGGCATCCACAAGCGCATACCGGTTCACGGCCTTTTCACCGCTGCCGTGGGGCAGCCTCTGTTCTTGCGCGTATGGGACGATGAGGGCCGCAGCGCCCAGGCTGCCAGCCCAGAACCGGCCCAGGCCGCCCGCACCCAACCGCTCACGGCCGAGGCCGCCCGCGACCAGCTGGACAAGACCGGCCCTTGGCCTTTCACGCTGGCCGATTGCCAGATCACCGTGGACGGCATCGCCGCCGCACCCAAGTCCGCGCTCAACGCGCTGCGCCGGGAAGCCCTCGACGCGCTGCTGGCGGCACGGGAGAACCGTTATCCCGAACGCACTGGCTTCCCCTCGGCGGGGAAGCTGTCGCCACAGGCGACTGATGAGGTGGTACTTCTAGCTGGCAGCACCTCATCCGGCGCTTCGCGCCACCTTCCAGGTCGCAGGGGCGAGCAGGATGCGCAGCATCCGGCCAGCCCCCTC